>NZ_JBQHWS010000037.1:0-31877 GCF_052063845.1 Blautia sp. HCP3S3_D9 | reverse complement strand
TAGCCAAAATTCATTCCAGATTGCCTGCGGCAATGGAATTTTGGCTTGTATGTCTCGGGATTTTGGCATATTCATGCCAAAACACCTCGCGGGATAGTGGTGTGTGAACAGCAACAAAAATCTTCGTAGTACGCAAAAAAGAGCAGACAATGGGATTCTTTCTCAGACCCCATTGTCTGCTCTTTGTACGAAAATTTTTATATAGGGGATTATAACTTGTGTTTCTTTGATGGTCAAGATGTTTTTTGTAAACTTTTTTCAAAAATTGTTAATAACAGAAAGGAAGCGTATCCCGTAAGAAGCTGCCAATATCAAATTCTGTAAGTAATCCTTGTGCATCCCAAACACATCCCAGAATATTACCAGTGATAGTCATAGAATCATCACAAAATTCATACAAAATGACACAGAATTCCATTGTTTCGCTGCATATCTACATGCTACACTAGATTACATATCTTATGGGCATTTCGCCCGCAAACAGAAGGATTCAGGCCAGAAGGCCGGGAGGTTTTTATAATGATTATTTACGTTGATGCATCCGTGATCCAGACCGGAAACGGAACAAAAGAAAATCCATTCAAAACTATTCAGGAGGCCGCTGCAAAGGCACTTCCGGGAGATGAAGTCATCGTTGCACCGGGATTATACCGTGAAGCTGTTAATCCGATTCACGCTGGAACGGCAGACAAGCGTATCACCTACCGTTCTGCAATAAAAGGACAGGCGCACATTACAGGAAGTGAAGCTGTCAAAGACTGGGAAAATGTAGAAGGCACTGTATGGAAAGCAGTCATTCCGAACGGAATCTTCGGTGATTATAACCCATTTACTACCCTGGTATCCGGAGATTGGTTTATCGCTACATTTATTGCTCATACAGGAGATGTATATCTGAATGAAAAATCCATGTATGAAGTAACCACTCTGGATAAAGTTAAAAATCCACAAAAAAGTACTATCTCATGGGATCCTGATTTCTCTGTATATACATGGTACGCAGAACAGGATGAAGCCAATAATCAGACAATTATTTATGCAAACTTCCATGAAAAAGATCCCAATAAAGAAAATGTTGAGATCAGTGTAAGAAGAAACTGCTTCTATCCGGAAAGTGAAGGAATCGGATATATCACTCTCTCCGGTTTCCGCATCAGTCAGGCTGCTACTCAGTGGGCTCCCCCTACCGCTTATCAGGAGGGAATGGTCGGTCCTCACTGGTCCAAAGGATGGATCATCGAAGACTGTGAAATCTATGAATCCAAATGCAGCGGTATTTCTCTTGGTAAATATTTGCAGCCTGAAAATGATAACAAATGGTTAAAGTGGAAATACAAAGACGGAACTCAGACAGAACGCGACTGCATCTGCCAGGCTTCCTATGAAGGATGGGATAAAGAACACATCGGTTCCCATATTGTGCGCAGATGTGAAATCCATGACTGCGGTCAGACAGGTATTGTAGGACATCTTGGAGGCGTATTCTCTGTTATTGAAGACAACCATATCCACCACATTAATAACAAGCAGAATCTGGCAGGAGCAGAGATTGGCGGTATCAAAATGCATGCTGCTATCGATGTTATTTTCCGCCGCAACCATATCCACAACTGCACCCGTGGTCTGTGGCTTGACTGGCAGGCACAGGGAACCCGCGTTACAGGAAATCTCTTCCATGACAATGCTCTTCCTAATGACTTCGAGGCAGGGGATGACGCTGTCACAAGCGTAGGAGAAGATATCTTCGTTGAGGTTTCCCATGGTCCGACATTGATCGACCACAATATCCTGCTGTCTGACCGTGCACTGAAAATTGCAGCCCAGGGTGTTGCCCTTGTACATAACCTGATCTGCGGCGGCTTCGTTTCTGTTGGTATCGGTACAGACAACGGTGCACCTGATATTCCATCTCCCAGATATACTCCATATCACACCAAACACGGAACTCAGGTTGCAGGATTTATGACCATCCTTCATGGAGATGACAGATTCTACAACAACATCTTCGTTCAGAAACCGATCCGTCCTTGTATGCAGGATCTGGCTGATCTCATGGGTAACAATGGAAATATGTGGGATGACTGCAATGTGATCACAGGAACTTTCAAATTTAACGGATATCCAACCTTTGATGAATGGAACAGACAGTTCGAAGGTTACTGCGGAATGGGTTCTGAAACAACAGGCAACTGCTATTATGATCATCTTCCTGTATGGGCATCCGGCAATCTCTATTTCAATGGAGCACGTGCATGGGAAAAAGAAACAAATGCAGTCACAGATGCAGAACACACTGTAGATATCTCTGTTGAAGAGAAAGAAGATGGCTGGTATCTGAAGACCAACCTGTATGATATCATCAAAGAAGAAAACGACGGTATCATCTCAACTGAAACACTTGGTATGGCATTCGAACCGGAGCAGAAATACGAAAATCCTGACGGAAGCCCGATTATCTTTAATCAGGATTTCTTTGGAAATCACAGAGATGTCAAAACTGTCGCAGGACCATTTACGGATAAAAAAGCATCTGAGCAGAAGCTCTTTTAACAACAAAGCCCCTGTATCTTGTGGAAAAACAAGATACAGGGGCTTTGTTAGATACCCCATCTTTTATATATACATATTCATTCTTCACATGTAATTTTCTTAGCAGATTCATACTTTCTTAGAAAACACCGCTCTTGAACTCTCAAAGTTCATTTCAATCATCATTCCCTACATAATAATGTTAAGTATTTGTGTAAATTTCTCTATATATCATATACAAGACCTGTTGCAATATCATTTTTTCTATAATAATGAACCTCACATATATTCTTATTGAAATGAATAGAAATAAATTTTTTAAAATTATTCTTGCTAAAACGTTAAGCACCTGTCCTTTTATCCTTATGTATAAGTATAACAAGTAAAAAAACGTTCAACGAAGGAGGTTATGCTATGAAACAGACAACTGATCTACTTTCCCCAAAGGAGGTATCCATAATGAATAAATCCAATTTACACAATAAACGTTTACAGAGTCTTAATAAAGGAAAAACAAAATCTCTTGGTCCTGTTGAGAAAATCACAATGACCTATGCAGGCCGGATTGATGGCAAAAAAAATCTGCTCCGTTGTAATGAAAATGGCATCTGGCAGTCCAGTACACTGAAACAAGAGGTAGATTCCTATGAAGAATTCTGTGCAGAACAAATGGGAAAACTGAAACTACAAGAGGAGGATGAATTCAAAAAATTGAATATTCTCTTCGATCAGGTTATTCCATTGAGAAAAAAGCTTTTGGAATCAAAAAATCTTTTGAGAAATGCTATGGATGAAGAAGTTGATCTAACCAGTCGAAAGGAAGGTGAGGACAACCTTACAGAAGTTCAGGTCACAGCCCGACGAAACCGTGAAAGAGAAGAATCTCTTAGGCCCTTTAAAGATGCAGTATCTAAATATGACAAAGAACTTTCTAATACAGTAGAATCTATTTTTACCAGTCTCAGTCAGATTAAAGAAAGCTTCGATTCTACTGTAAAGATTACTAATCGTATTCTTCAACATAGTCAGAGAAGAATCGATGTGTATTGGCACTCGGCAATACGTTATATATCGGAACTTCCAGCACTTCCGAATATTACATTCAGCAATATGTCTGAACAGTCATTTGCGGATCATTATGAAAAGCTGGTAGAAAAAGCAGAAAATCTTCGTCTTGAATTAGCATCTGAATTATGTGAGGAGGTAATGTAAATGTTATCATTTAGAAGAAGAGGACACAGGCCGATAAGCGAAGTAGATAGTAGTTTACATCAACTTGTTTATGATTTCCGTCGTCGTACAAATCTCCTGTTTGAAAACTACAGATCAGTCAATTACAGAAAACCTGAATCCTATAATCTGGAACAGTTAAAAAAAGAACTAGAAAACACTTTAAAAACCTTAATTGATGCCAGCGCAGTAGATGCAGGAAATGAAGATTGTCTCATCGACAAAATTCTCGGTCCAGTTCGGGATGGCATCCGATATCTGGATGACCAGGCTTTGGAACATAACGACTTTTATAACAGACAAGCTGCAAATATGGAAGTTCACAGTTTCGATATCGAAAAAATTCTCGAGTTTTGGAAAGAAAAAGAATCTTCTATAACTAAAGAATACGAATCTTCTCAAATACTCTGGAACAAATATTGTGGTAGTAAAGAAAGGAAGGTAATAAGACATGACTGATAAAAATTTTTCTTTAAAAATGAATCAAAATGGTGAACTTATGCAATCACAGTCACATTTGCACAAACTGACAAAAGCAAAATACAAACCTGACACTCCTTTTCTCTGGGGACCAGTTTCGTATTTACTGATGTTAATTTGTACTACAATAGATCTGTCTTTTTTCCGTAGTCTTTTTCAACGGATTTCTTATGATGAGCCTTCCATGATACTTCTCGAAGTCAGTGGCATGGCCTTTGCAGCCGATATTGTTGCAGCTTTTGCAGGTATTTTGGCAAAACGTATCAAGCAAGGTCTTAGCAAAGATAAGCTGAACCTGATATTATTGTTGTCTGTTCCTGTCTTTGCCCTTATCATAAATGGCATCCTTCGAGTTGCCACAATGTCTCTTTCTTCTGCAGACGGAACAATAGATTCTGCAACAATTGCTTTAACGATCATATCTATAGTAATTCCAATATGTACCTCTATTGGAAATTTCAGTATAGGTTGTCTTACATATGATCCTTTAGGACAGAAAATGTGTCGTGAAGAGATGGCACTCGACGAAATCAGAGACTACATCAGACGTTTAGAAGCAATAAAGAAAGAATGCGATTCCTTCAACCCGGAGCAGATTATAGAAATGGATCGTCAACATCTTGTTAATGCCAAAAAAGCGTTGATCAATGACGCTCTGATTCTCAGTGCTGATGCGAAAATTCAACTGATGGAGTACCTCGGTAACCCCACATCAACTAATGTACTCAGCAACTCCCATTGCAATGATATCTTTAATCGGCTCAATCGTGAGCTACAATCACTGGAAACTGCCTGCATTGGAGAAGCCATACCATCTTCAACTATTGAAGAGGCTAACACCAGAAAACGCGTTGTTAACTTTTCGGAAGCTGTTTAAACAGGAGGAATCATTATGACAAAAAGAATCAGAAAAATCGTATTATTTACTATTGTGACTACACTTCTTACGGTAACCGGATGTGGTGATAAGAAAAACACTGATACTGCAACAAGCAATAAACCAGCCATTGCCTACATAGTAGCCAACACTGCAAATTCCAAACCAGTAGATTCATCAGCTCCAATTATTCAGGATACTATGATTGACTGTGCTGAAAATTATGGTTATTCGTTTATTGTGCGGGTAGATGGAGAACCCGAGCTGGTATCAAGCGAAAATCTTGATATTGATCCACAGTATAAGAACGCAGCAAAAGAAAGATTAAAACGAGATGCAACTAACAAAGTTACCAATTTACTTCAGGTACTTGAAGGAGTGCACGCAGTAAATCCAGAATCTGATTATCTGGAAGCCATTCGCCTCGCGGCAGCCTCTCTCAGAAGCCTTGACAATAGCTATACCTCCCGAAATATTATCTGTTGTGGAAGTGGACTCGGAACTACGGGATATCTCAATTTTCAAAACAACCTGCTAAGTGCTGAATCTCAGACAATTGTAAAACTTCTTCAGGAGAAAGAAGCTTTGCCAGATCTTAGTGGTATAACAGTATACTGGATTGGGATGGCCCAGACCACAGCTCCACAGGAAAAATTAAATCCCAAACAGAGCAAGAACCTTGAAAACATCTGGAAATCTGTCATTGAAGCCGCAGGCGGTGAATTTGTACCAAATGACTACATTTCAGTATCCCAGAACGATGATACGACAGATGAACTTCCATCTGTAAGTATTGTTAATATTCCTTCAGATGATCCAATTGTGTTTGAACCGGAAATACTTGAACAGCCAGAACAGGAAGAAGAAAATGCTTTTGAAGAACCAGTAATCCTCGGAGAAAGTCAAATTCAATTTGTTGGAGGTAAAGCAACCTATCTGGATGAGGAATCTGCTACAGAAACAATCCGCCCAATTGCTGAATATCTGCTGAATCACACTTCAGTTAATCTCCTTCTGGTAGGATCTACGGCCGGAGATATCACTGATGAATCTACACTTCGTCTGTCTCAGGATAGAGCAGATACTGTCAAGCACACATTAGTTGAATTTGGAGTTGACGATAAGCGCATCAATACCCTTGGTATGGGGGCAAGTGATCCCTGGCATATCAACGGCGCAGGTTATGATGAAACAGTTGGTTCCGCTGCCAGCAGCAATCGTAAAGTCGTTTTGATTGATGCCAATACAGAACTGGCTCAGCAACTTATGAGCAGTAATTAACTTTATTACTAAAAAGTATCTCTTCGGATGTCTTTCTTAAAAAGGAGATTTAGTGATATATGATTAAAGAAATTAAGTCCAGGATAAATAAGCCCGTATTTCTTATAAGTGCTGTTGCCGGCGGCATCCTCTGGTTCTTCTGTAATTATCTGTATTCTACATATAGGCTAAAAATTGCAGGATTTTTAATGATTCCTGCCCTATGTACATTTTTATTTACAGTTTTATTTCTCATTATATGGATCAGTTCTGTTGTGACTGGATCTTTTGATAAAAAGAACCATCTCTATACCAGTATATGGGGAATGTTGAAATATTTTTCTTTAAGTATCGTCATAATATTTTTTCTGTCCATGTTATTGGAATACTTATATGAACTAAATCCAAATCAGAAAATAACTGAACCGACCAGTTACATTTTTGTGATTGATGAATCTGCTTCTATGAGCAGCAATGACCCAAATGGGCTCAGATATAACGCAATTTCAGAAATTATGAACTCTCCTCAAAATACACTTCCCTACATGGTTTATGCCTTTTCTTCCGAATCAAGAATTCTTCGTGATATGGGATACCTTACATCAAATGAAGAAGAAATACCAATAAATTGTGACGGGGCAACATCCATCAGAGAAACTACTCTTCGTATTTTACAGGATTATAAAGACAAAAAATGGAGCGGTGGTAAGAATCCCAAAATTATTTTTTTAACAGATGGCTTTGCTACAGATCTGGATAACGGTTTTCTATGGTTTAAAGGCAATGTCCCGGAATTCAACACAGCTTTGGAAGAGTACAGCAAACTTGGAATCAGTATCAGTACAGTTGGTCTTGGATCCGTTGATAAACAGCTTATGAGAAAAATGGCTGAAACAACAGGCGGCACATTTATCAGTATTAACCAGGCAGAAGATCTTGCTGATGCAATGAATACTGCTGCAACATCATATTCAGAAAGAAACCTTCTATCAATCCGTTATATGAAACATCTAAATAAGTTATTTGGATGTTTAAGAGTTCTTTTCCTTAGTCTTATTGGTTTAACAATCGGCGGGCTACTTGCTTTTGCTTATATGGATAATGCCAGTATTCCGCTTATTTTAATCAGCAGTGCTATAAGTTCAGTATTGGGCAGCATCCTTTTTGAACTGGGTATTCAGACTGGTGTTTATCAAAGTATTCTCTGGTTTCTCCTCTGGATTCTATACGCCTCCACTTTGGGATACTCATATCCTGAAAATAGTATATTGGGATCATCGCATATGAGGATTTCCTCCAAAAGAATCCAGACATCCGGATATCATATTAAGAAAGGACAAGAATTGAGAAATGTTAATATAAAACTATAAATGAGCAAATTTGAAAAATTGCACAAAATTATCCCGCTAACTTCATAAATGCATCAAAATCATTACTTTCTTTTGCACATCGGAAGAGATACTGATACTTTTCTGTCTGGATAATGCTTCCAATTCGGTGGTAGCCTTTTTCGAAAGAACAGAATTCACCGGTCCCTGCCACACACATACAATGTGCCATTGACATGAGCAGCCAATATCTTCGGATCCCCTGCGCAGAACGTATCTGGTAGCTGTCCAGTGCCAGTTTATTCTTACACTGGCGAAAAAATATTTCTATCGGCCACCGGCCAGCATAATAAGACAGTGTTTCGTCCACTGACAGTGAGACGTCTGTGCTGAGAAAGGCCCGTAGTGCTTTGGGATTTCCAAATGCTTTTTCCGGATAACTTAAAAGAACTACGGCATTTTCAATACCATTGAGTTTTCCCTCATATCGATACACGTAGTATTTTTGCTTTTTCACGGTCACAAGGTGAAAATTGGAACGTGTGATCGATAAAAGAGCAGCAAATTCATTAAGTTTCTTTTTGAATCCAAATGGATAAAGCATCCGGTTTGTTTTCAGTGCACCTATGGTATGAAATCCCCTCGCTGCGAAAGTATTGATTGTTTTTTCAGAAGTATACCAGCAGTCACAAAGGAAATAGGACATTACCGGTGGAACCGGCAGTTCTTTTGCGATGTTTTCTACAATATTGATCTTAGAAATCGATTTGTTGTACATTACAAAAGCATAGTTCAGGACAATGCCGTTACAGGAAAGCATAACCGCAACTGCCTGGTGTCCATAATCCTGTTTTCCTTTTAAATGGGATTGGTGAAAATACGCATCTTCAATAGGATGTAAAGCCCGTGACGAGGGCTTTGTCTTTGAAGCTATTGTATCGTCTACAATGCAGAAAACAGGCTTTCCGGTGCGTGCTGCTTCTGAATAAATAAGCTCTATAACAGAACGTTTTAAGGTATCTGAAAGTAATGAATCATCCCATTTCCCTGAATTAAGGAAATGTGCGATCGTAGTTCTGTGACAGGAACTGTTTTTAGCAAAGTCCGTGGTTTTTCCATGATATCCTGAAATAAAAATGCTGACCAGGATACTCATAAGATGGTTTATCACTCGGTTCGAATAAAATTTGCATAAGTTTAATTTCATAAGATGGTTGTATATGAATGCAGAATGATGTATAGTATTTGCGAGAGACACCTTCTTTCGTAAATGTTGAAAATGTTTGTTTTGTCACTTTCATTATACAACATCCGGAATCGAGGTGTCTTTCTTTTATGCAAAATCACGAACTTGCTCATTTATAGTATAAAACTATAAAAATTTCCAGAATACTGCTGAACTAAAATAAAATGATTTAAGCCATCTGATAGAAAAGAACTGGCATAGCCAGGTCAAACATATCAGATGGCTTTTTTCATATGAATGCCAACAACCTGAACATCTATCATTATCTCTACACCCTGCTGCTGTATATACCGGACTGTAAAAATGATCCCACAGACATAAAACAGTTGTTGTCATGGAGTGACTTTATAAAAAAAATGTGCAGGAATCATAGATATCGAAAAAGTACTCACCGCTTACACTCAATTCACTTGAAATTTAACGAAGCAGTGACTTAATCATATATCCAATACCCCAAATTATAATTATAATTGGCATTACAGCATTTACCCATGCCCACATATTGTTTGTAAAAGCTGTAATAATAAACTCCTTATATTTCACACAACTTACGATTACGAGAAGTACTCCTGTCAACAACCATCCGAAAATAAATCTTTTTATTACACTCCATACCGTTACCATCTGATAATCCCTCCCTTTTCTCCTTACCATCTCCAAAAGCGTCTGCGCATTTTCCACTTCAACCGCACAATGAGATAAATCACTACAATTACAACTACCAGAATCAAAGCCCCGGAAGACAGCAAATTTGCCATGAATATGGCAATTCGTACTGTTACAGCTTTGAAATTGACAATAATAAAGATTGCCGCCAGAACCGAAATCACCGAACAGATGATCATTGCAAGGCTCACTCCTAACATGTTTCTGCTGCCTTCTCCTCTGTAACTTTCCTGCTCGAAAATGTCACCTGTGCATCTCATGTATACATTACCTCCCCAACATTCTTGTATATTTCTCATCTTCCTAATCTCCTATAGTTTTTCTACATCCACGCCAGACAATATTAAACAATTACCGGCACGCCTGTTACAGCAGGCAAGAAATCTATTATCGGAATAAGATAAATATTTGCATACAAAGCCTTCTATGGCAAGAAATATGTCGAAACCAGAACTCATCAACATAAACGAGCACTCGCGTTGACTTCCCGTAAATTTATACGTCTGCTCTTTGGTCTGTTGGACAAAGGCCAACTCTACTCTCCGGAAAAGAGTAGGTAATCCATATCAAGAAGCTCCTTTATTACTTATAACCTTACCTGTTCCTTTCTGCCAGATACTTCCGATGCAATTAATTATCTGTATAGTGGCATTGTAAACAGAAATGGATCTTCTCCTGCCAGTGACACCACTGCTTCTCCATTCTTCAACTTAAGAATATTCCAGTCTTCTACTGTGTGGCCTGCCCTTTGAATATTGAGATTTGCCTGTTGTGCGGAAAGACTGAAATTCTGATAATTCTCACCAAGACGATTGATCACAAACTGCCGGGTATCATAATCATTAGTTCTGAACGCAACCATGTTCTGGAACGAAGATAAAATATTTTTAGCTCCAGCTTCTCCATACTGCTCCTCAAGACCACAGATGTTCTGGAGGCCACACATCACCTTGACTCCCAGTGAACGTCCAAAATTGAGACCATCTGACAAATGATCAAGTTTTGGAAGAAGAAGCATCTCATCCAAAAGAAAATACTTATTGGTTTTCACTTGCTGTCTTCCACCTAATGCATTAGCAAGAGCTCGATCAATAAGAATAGCGTACATAGGTGCAAGAAGCTGACCTTTACGGAGATCATATTCAATAAAAACTACTTTTTTCTTTCCACTACCCATGATGTCCCTCATGGAAAACTCTCTTTCAGGATTTGCCTGAGCGAATGGTCCCACAAACATCTTCTTCAGCACAGATCCAATGTAACTGTTAACACCCTGCGTCTGATTTCCATTTCCTGAGATATAGTCAATGCAATTGCGTTGATCTGACATATAATTCAGGCTAAGAATCTTCTTCAGGTTCTCATTGGTACAGTGTGTAAAAAAGTTGATAAGTTCCTTGTTATTCAATTTTGACTGGTCAAAACGCCAATATGTTCTCATATAATAAATCATGACTGCCGCAACCACCTGCTCTGCCATGGCCGGAAATATCGGCTGTGTTGTACTGTTCATGGACTGAAACAGCTGTTCACAAAGATTCAGAGCATCCTCATCACTTTCCATCGTGTAAACCAGTTTTCTGTCCAATCCCCGTGGCATTACTTCTGCAAAAACGTTGTGATAAGAAGTAATTGTGCGATATACCTCACCATTACCGATTATGACTTTTTCCTCGTCCGGAATCCTATGACCAAAAGTTTCCAGATAATCTCCCTTTGTATCAAAAATAACAATCACATCCGTAGACTGCATTGTAGAAATCATACGATCCAATGTCATGTTAAAAAAATTAGTCTTACCAGTACCCGGTGCGCCAATTGCCAGAAGACCATACGCCAACATATCCTTACTGACGCCGAAAAGTTTCTGTGTCTTTGGATCCTGAAATAGCACAAAAGGATTCTGTGATTTATCAGCAGTCCATACCGGAACTGAAGCTTCTCCGACACTCTGTCCTAAAATAGTCTTTGTATACATACCACTGTTTCTTTGCTGGTTGCTGCCTGCTCCAATTCGTTTCTGTCCAAAATCAAATGACATATACTTTCCTCCTAAATATCCATGCCGCCATCGACACCATCACAATCTTCATCAATCCCACCATCATCGACTGAATTATCTGAGATGCTATCAGCAATATCAGTCTCATTTTCACTGATAGCATACGGATCACCCGAGAAATCAGAAGGAGCATAATCTGCTGTCAGATTAAAAAGTGCTGCATCCGTTTCCTCCATTAAGTCTGCATATTCTTCAACTCCCATTAAATCCCTCAGATGATCTTCTGGATTCGGTGCATCAAATGTATCTGGTAAGGACGAAGACATATTATTCCATTCGACCTGACTGGCATTACTTTCATTTGTAAACGAATTATAAATATTTTCTGAATGGCCATCTACATATGTAACCGTATCATTAACTATAAATGTTGACGGTATATTTCCAGGCTGGCTGTCAACAATCGCTGTTTTTTCTGAATAAATATCAGCACCATTCTGTAAGGCATTACGCTCACCCCTCTCAACAGAAAGGTAACCTCCATGGTTTAAATCTTTGTGTTGAGGAACAACATTCGCTTTGCTGTTATCACCCGCGAGCGAAGATGCATTTACATGACCTTTTTCATAACCTGGCAGATATGCATCCGTGCGCCTCGGCATTCCCGAATGATCACTTTTTTCCACGGAAAGTGGACCCTTCCAGCTCACATTTCCATTCGTAGAATCAATTGAACTATATTCCGACTTATGCATAAATCAAATCTCCTTCTTAAATATCCATACTATCATCAACGCTATCCAAACCATTATCAGCGATTGACACATCTTCATTAGTTGTTTCAATACTCCCCATTTCCTGAGTTTCTTGAAACTCCTGAACTGCATCAAGATACTGTTCGGCCATTTCACCCGTTGATTTAAGGGCATCTTCGTTACTCATATTGGGATCGTTCATTGCATGTGTATAATATGCATTTACAGAATCTCTAAGTGTCTGGTTATATTCCTCCAAAGATACTGGCTTATACTCAAAACTCATTTTTCATCCTCCTTCAATGTTGATAAATTTCTATTTGTTCTTTCTCTCTCTGCAGCTTTCAATTGTCTGTTGTATTCTTTTGTTATCTCCTGATATAGTTCATTCTTCTGTATGTCATATCTTCTGGTAATAATCGGACGTTGTCCACGTCTTATAACCACTTCCTGACCGATTGGCATGTAAAGTATATCCTCAAGCGGCCTATTCAGGCGCAAACTCATATTCTGGGCAGTTTTCAAATCCATACCGCCAAGATAAATATACGAATCACAGTTATTTATAATTGTCGTTGCATTTCCTGAACCATACATTTGTTCAAGCTGACTTTCTGATTGCAGCAACAAAGTAACCGATATTCTTTTTTCACGAAAAATACTGATATATTCTGTAAAGTTTAAAATACGGCTTCCTGTTGCGAAATCATCGCACAAAACATGTACCGGAACCGGAAGCATACCGTTCGGGCATTGTTCCGCATACTCAAAAAGCTGCTTAAATATCTGTGCATAAAACATATTGACGAAACAATTGAGTGTTGGATTCACAGCGCTAGTAGTCACAAAAAGAATTGTTTTTTTCGATGCCATTTTCTTAAAATCTATTTTTTTCTTCTTTACCAGCATTTTTCTAAGATCAGGGGTAAAAATTGTATCAATGGTTGTATTCAATGTTCCATAAACACATCCCGCCGTTCGGGCTGGAAGACAGGAAAAAGACTTATAGCAGGATACGGCAAAACATCCAGGTTTTTTTGAGGCAATGTATTCAAATCTCGAATCAAGAGATGTTCTGATAGTCTCTCCCTGATTGTCAACTTCAAGACTGTCAAGTAATTTAAGAACATCTACAAATGTTGCGTTTTCCTTCGTCATAAGTATATATGCGATTAAAGCCGATAAAAGAGAGATGGCGGCTTTATCCCAATATGGATCAGCATTTGACTTTTCCTTATGTGGGTCAGCTTTCACGATTGATTCTGCAAGAAACGTTATATCATGGTAACTTTCCACATACTCCAAAGGATCGTAGGCGCAGTTACTTTCAAGGGGATTTACATAGTTTAAATCAAGAATTTCATATCCTCTCTCTTTAAACAAGGGTTGATATTTTTTTACGATACGTCTCTTCGTCACAGTAGCTACCAGACTTGATGTTTTGGTTTCCAGCAATCGTGGTTCTGAAATAGACATAGTCTTACCACTTCCACTGCCTCCGCAGACAATAATATTGTTATTTAATCCGGTCTCATTACAATCCATACTGTAAAAACAACCTTCGCCCAAAATCATTCGCTCTTTCTCCATATCTCAATTCTCCATAATTTTATTGAAGTCAACAATCTCATCACAAAGACCAAACTCTCTACTTTCTTCCGGACTGTAGTAATGATCATAACTGGTTGCCTTCTCAACTTCTTCTTCACTTTTTCCGGTATGTCTGGCAAGTATCTGATTCATCCTTCGTTTTGTTTCCAACAAGCTCTCCGAAATTGATTGAATCGATGAACTGTTCCCACTCACCCGATTTCCAAGCAACGGTTCATGAAGCATTAGTTCTGAGTGTGGAAGCATATATCGCCCGTGATTTCCACTGGAAAATAATACTGCCCCCATACTGTAAGCCCTTCCAATGCAGAACATCCTGATCGGAGCTTTACTTGCCTGAATCACATCATAGATTGCCATCCCGGAATTAATCTCTCCGCCTGGACTGTTAATCAGAACATCTATAGGCTTATCAGTATCTTCTTCATTAAGAATCAATATCTTTTTAATAAATTCACATGCAGATTCTGAAGAAATTTCTCCTTCTATGAATACTTTTCTTTGTGATAATAATTTCGAATCAGCAGATACCTGCGTAATACCACTTGAACTTTTAACTAAAACGTTCATTACTCCACCTCCGTTTTCTTTTCGCCAAACAGATCCATATGTACTTTCGGGATTTCTTCTGAAGGTAACTTCTCACCATCAGCCCCCTCTTCTGTGATCTCTGCCTGACGTGTCATCATTGCAGCTAAATCTGAATCTCCTATTTCAGAAAGTATACTGTAAAGTTCTTCCTCATATTTCTTCTCACACATTGCAATGGCTTCTTGTGCATAACCTTCAGCAAAAATAATTGATGTAATACCAGCGCCATATTTTTCAAACATGGCAGCGGTACAGAAAATGCTATTCTTTATACTTTCTATCGAAGGAAGTGTTTTATCACAATCAATATAACTTCTGAATCTAATCTCACCATCTCTGAAATCAAATTCAAAACATCCATTTCTTAATCCCCAATTGACTCTGTGGAGAAATTCTGCCATCTCCATCATCATTTTATTGTCTTCTTCATCTACACCAATTGGACAAATGCCATAAACAATAATTTCATTTGTTCTAATACTAATAAAATACTTAAGGCTATGAATCTTTCCTTTTATTCTCAATCCAAACTTAAAAATCCCATGTTCCTCATCAAAAGAAAAATTCCAGCTATCCTCTGTCAGAAACTGCTTTACAATATTTGCAATTTCAATGGAATACATATTTGTTTTCATATACATCCACCTTTCATTCATAATCCTTTAATATAAGTTCAAGACTTCTCATAGTTATATATAGAGAATCTATTATATGTACTTAACATTTTTTTGCACTGTATCACAACATTCTCATTAACTCACCCGCTGCCTTTAAACGAACATTTTTCATACTTTTATCACCGAATTTTTGTCCGCTAAAATCACTTACAAAGGTAACTTCACACAGTCCAAATATTCTTTGCCATATAAATTGTGTTATCTCAACTCGCGTAGTAGTCGTTGGAATTGTACTATAAGATCTTCTTAAAATCCCTTTACGGATACAGACTCCATTATCTGGGGAGTAAGTATAATACTCAAACGGATTAAATACGTTTTTGGCTTTCCATACCACATCTTCATTTACAATAATGGCAGTAGAATCTTCATAGTTGAGATTATCATCTAAACTTCTGTCGTCTGGAAACTTCTTTAAAAGCCAAAGAGAAAATAATGATAATCCTATCAGCGAGATTATTTCCACTCCACTTGGCATCTGCAAAATTGTTATCAATATTGTTAACGCTGTCGTCAAAAGAGCAATACGTCTTCCTGTACGATTTTCACTTATGATCATTGAAGCAAGTATCACGTCTAACAAAATTTTGATACCATTTACAGCAGTTTCATTACTGCGTGTATTAAGAAGCAAAAGTATAAACCAAACAATAAAACCCTTTCCCAGATTTATCAGGTTTCTTTTCAATGTCTCCATAAACATGTCTCCTCTCATAAAACATTAAACGGTTAATAGTGCACTTTTTATCATTCGGATTTTAAGGTTCTGTTTATTTCTTATGCAGCCCTCTTCATATCACTTTCATAAGCTATAGAATCTACATTTACCAAAATCTTCCTGTTTTCTCTTGCCCAACGTTTGATTGAGCAGAAAACTTTCGTCCCTTCAGGCACTCTTCCAGTCCAATAACCAAATACTGGAATCGTGTGCTCTGTCCCGTCAGTCAGATCTGAATTTGTTTTCAAATCAATGTATAAACCAGAGCTGTTCTGTTTTCGTACTACGCCTTCCATTGAATCTCTCAGATTCATTATCTCAGTTTCGTTGCACTCGTAATTCCACATAGGTTTTTCCTCCTGTCTGTTTACCTGCGTTTATCTGTTATATTTATATATAACGGAATACGCACTTTCGCTTAACATTTTTACAGGACAAACTTTGCTTTTTTCATATACTTATCACTTAACATCCTACCTTGCGCACAGACTGTTTATAAATACAAGGTAACATCCAAAATCTCCTATTGTTTTTCGGAAGTACTTGTCATCTTCCTCATATCCAAGCTGATCTCTCCACTTGGCTGGTTTTCCTTGCATTTTAAGATATCTAGCAAGCATATTAAAATGCGTAATAACAGAATTATGACAGAATGTTCTAGATGAGTCACGATCCATTTTTTCTTCTCTGGATAACTGCTGCCATCCTGCCCGGATTGCAGCATATCTTGTAGCAACAGCAATCAGTTCTTCATACAACTCGATTGCATCTGAATCTTTTTCAATTTCTGCCACTAATTCCCCATGAATACTCTGCATTTGTTCAATAGTTAAAAAATGCGGTTCTTCCATGTATATTGTAAACGTATTAACTTTCATTTCGATACCTCCTTGAAATCAAGCGTTATTCTGAAATATATGTCTGATCCAGGCTGCCTCCAGAACATCATAAACATATTGATTTGGAATTGCACCTTTGTAATATCTGGAGTTGTCACCACCTGACATTTTTACTGCAAAAGCCCCCACTGCACGAGAACGGGACTGACCGGCATAACAGTGTACCAGAAGTGTATCTACCATTTCATGCTCAATTATGAATGAAATAATTTTTTCTGCCATTTCATCATCAAAAAGCACAGCTCCCGGTACTTCTTTTACAATATCATCAAAATATAGAGTCAGTACCCCTTTGCAAAAATTATTTTCTGAAAAAATAAATCCAAATCCTCCTGTGTGAGTATCCTGAATAGAAATAACTGCATATGTATCTTTACGTTCCGCATTTGCTTCCAATCCCTCTGGATAATAATGTTCCATTACGTAATCAAATGCAGAATACACTGATTTTACCAGAACTCGTTTCATTTTTTGATTCTCCCTTAATCTCAGTAAATTCTATATGCTATATAAATAGCTTGAACACAGCAATTTTTCTCAGCTTATTTTACTTTCTTCATAAACATTTTCCTCCCTGTCTGTTTACCTATGTTTATTTCTTATACTTATAGATAGTAGAATGTTCTCTCCTACTTAACCTTTTTGAAAGCAAATTTAAAAAAACAAAAAAATTGAGGATCCGATATGCTTCGGATCCTCTGTTATAATATTATAGTTCTTCTTTTAATTTTTTCTGAAAATCTTTTACTGTCCTACTAACGCTTGTTTCCTCACGATTGTTCTTTTTTGCTATCTCTCTTTGAGTTGGCAAAACACCACTTTTTTTCCATTCTTCTATCGCATCTTTACTAATAAAAGAATATTTTTTCTCTATTTCCTCCAAATCTAGCCACAACTTTGTTGTCATTATATCAGAAACAATAGGTTTCTGTCTCTTTTGCAATGAATTAAATGTTTTTTCAATTTTATCCAGAAGTTCTTCTTTATCTTCTGCCTCTATAAACATTTTTTCAATATCAACACCGTCTGAGATAGAACCCCAGATACTTTCTTCTTCCCCTTCATCATTTTTGACAGTATCGCCTACAACACGAACATTTGCTAATCGTGCAAGCTCCCTAATCTTATCAACTGGGAGCTGCATTGCTTCGGATAATTTGAGATATAATTTCTCTAATTCATAACCTTTCCCTAATTTTTCTACAAGTTTAGTGTACTTGTAAACATTTCGCATATCATTTTCAGAGATATGTAATCCCCCATATGTATTATCCTGATATTTCTTAAGTTGTATATAAGAATATTTCCTTTTCCACACAAAATTAAAATAATGAAGAAATTCTCCTTTCGTACTGTCAAATCTTTCAATACAATGACTTGCAACTTCTGTAATCTCATATCCATACGGTTCATATTTTTTGCTAATTGAAAGCAGATATTTATACAGATGCTCTATCATTCTCGTACGTTCTTTTATAAAGGCTATCTTTTCTGTTTTTTTATCCAAAGAAAATATCGGTGATTCATTGATCAGCCGCTCATATCCTATTATTTTATCACTTTTTGTATACATATTTTCACCTACCTCCAAATCAAAAAGTTAAAAGTAAGTTCAACATGCTTCTTGCCTTATCTGAATCGGTACATTCAATAGTATTTGTGATAGAACTCAGGCAATATAACGGAACCATATCGCAAATTCTGGTATTGACTGCCCGTCCATTTTCAAAATCAGCCTGACCATAAACAATGTTTTCTACAGTGCAGTTTAAAAATTTCTCTGCGAAACTAAGTGTTGTAAATAATATAATCGGTAGATCTTTCGGACCATAAGTGATATCAACATAAATATGAGAATCGTCTGAAATCTGAGCTACTATATCCTTCAGAAGCTGTTCATGTACTGTCTGATGTTCTTCAAATTCAGAGTCTATAATCTTGTACTCAATAGCAGCCCCAATCTCTTTGTTTACTGCTTCTAATTCTTCTTTAAAAAATGCTATATTTCTCTTGTAGTAATCTTTTTTATCTTTTTTGACCAGAATAATAACTTCAAGTTCATCGTCCGATTCCATTGTTTTCTCAAGAAATGCACAAATTGGATAGCGAACTTTCCTTTCTGATACCGGAAGCGATTTATCCTTACTTGAATAAACAACCTGATCGATATTTTCTTTCATTGAAATACTGCAAATAATAGTTTTTTTCATTTTATACACCTCTCATTATAATATTGAAAACATTCCAAAGCCCTGTGAATTTTTTGCGCCAAGCCCTGTCTGATACAAAAAATCCAGATACTTTCGTTCCCCACTTATTTTATAATTTCCAAGCCATCCTGTAATATAAATCCCTTTATACTTTGTTACAATCTTCCTCGGAACTTTATTATCACAAAGATTCATTTGAATATCTGATATTGGTGGAACCCCATAATACGCCTGATATTTTCTGAAAAAATTTCCATTTATACTCTGATAGAACAAAGACTCCTCCGGATCAAAATAGTATGTTCTGCCAGTCTCTTCCTCTGTAGAATATACCGTTATCGGAGACTTCATTCGTATTAAAAGCTCATTGTCCTCCACCGTATAATCATACAATTCCATCTGTATGTCTCCATATTTTTGACTGCCAAATGTAATTCCATATCTCCAGAAACTTTCTCCCAGTAAACGCAGAAAAACCGAATCCAGACTTCGTACTTCAAAAGAAACCTGATTTCTGAAAACAATTTGATTATTCTTTATAGAATATTTACCAGAAAGCTGGCTAAACTGAAACATCTTATACTGCCGCTGTCCCAGGTAATACCCTTCCTCATGCATAAAATTCCCAAAATCTGAGGCTTTTCCAATCCCCTGATAGATAACAGCCTGCAATATATGATTATAATTTACAGGCAATATGAGAGGACTTTCTAAATTAATATAAATCATTAACTGCATAATTATAATAACCTTCTAATAATGTTTTTTTCCTGATGGTCTTCGATTCCCATCATTATTCCTACACTTTTGATTACTGCCTCTCTGCATATTAATGCCTTTTCCGTCTTTGTTATTATATTTGCTATCTTTATATGCTGACTCAGAATATTTCATGGTAATATCTTTATCCAAAATCTCAGGCAATGCAGCAACAATGTAAGCATCTTCTCTTTTTTTAGGAAAACCAATCTTAGGATTTTTATGATTTCCTACAAACCACTGATATCCTTTTTCAATCGCCTGATTTTTTTGTACGATCTCCTTTGGATATGTGATTTCTATATCTTCAGAAATACTTTCCAAACCTGCTATTTTATAAAATTCCTCCTTAACAGTTGTACTAAATTCTGCATTTTCATAATTTACGGCATTGTATTCTTTACTTTCCAGTTTATACACCAATTGGTTCGACTCTATAGATATCGTTCTTTCTTCAACAGAATTTACTCTACAGGAAATGCTACCGTATCCCAGCGGTTTTGCACCTCCAAGTTTCAAACCTAATTTTTCTGTACCACTGTTCATAATCCAGACAAGCTGCTTCAACTGTTTTTCAGATATTCCTTCAAAATACAATTCTCCGGTAAAAGTAATACCTTTTCTTACCGGTCGTATAGTTTTATTGAGTCGATCCGGTTTAACTTTAAACATATTAACTTTTTGATGATGCCAGTAGTATTTCCTGCCTCGAATCTGCCCCATTGCAACCTTTAGTCGATTACCACACACATAATAATCATACGTCCAGAATGTGGCATTCCCTGCAGGCTTTGTCAGATAGAAATCTGTGTTCCCAAGTTTTGGTTCTCCCAATGCCTCCAGTGTGATTTTGTCACATGCATAGTAATCCACAGCATCTTTTTTTTCCTCAACATACAGATCTGAAAATCTGATTTTTGATCCCTGTCCTGTTTCACCTACATGTCCAAACAAATCACATGCAGGACAATAAACATTCTTACACGGTGCAAACTCACCTGACAATGTTCCAAGATTATACTGTGATATTTCTTTTGAATAATTTGCCGGTGCCAGATATACATTTTGGTCACCCGGACGCAGCATAGAATATGTTACTGGAAAATATCCTTCTGAATCACTTGCAAGAAATCTTTCCAAATCCTCCAGATATTCTTCATAGGCTATTTTATTTTTCTCTTTACTTTTCTTTTTTAATTCTGGCTGATCCAGATAGGAAGAGACTATTGCTGACAGTTTACTCTTAATCATATCATGAGTAAGCACAACACTTTTGATTTCACTCTGAGGAGATAAAAGATGATAATGTTTCTTTTTCTTTTTACCGGCACCGCCCATACCCCATTTTAAAAGATAAGCATCCTTAATCATATCGCCATTATGCTTTTTCTCATAACCCGCCGGTGGCATTTCATATTGGGGATTATCTGATGTACCTTCAGCCTGTGAACTTGCCTTATATAAATGATAGTTTCGTTCCGCGTCTCTATAAATCAGACCATGTTCAAATCTGGCCGGACTTCTTTTCACCGGATATGTCGCTTCATTTAATAATCCCATGCAAGAATCCGTTAATGTCTCATAAACGTTACGAACTACACCTCTCATTTCGCTTCCAGGTATAACCGGTACATGATAATTCTCTTTCCCTTCATACCGTTTTTTTCCGTCAAGTTCTGTATAGGAAAAAAAATCATAAGATTTGTGATCTGGGGTATCATCTGACTCCTTAAAAGCAGTCTCCGAACTTGAATTCGGAACAAACAGAGGCGTTTTTGTCGTAATTGTATAATGGATTACGCCTGTGTGTCTATCTGTCTCTCCATATGCCATCGCCTTTTTTTCGGGTAAATGGATAAAATTATAAGGATTCACAAATCTATTGGAATAATTTTTCTGATTTATATCTGCCACTATGCCTTCACCTCTTTCAGCCTGTAGTCTGGAATTTTCATCAGATCATTTTCATCATAACAAATATAATTTATGACTTCAATCCGGCCATACACCGGCGTTGTTTTTGATCCGGTTGTGTAGATACATTCAATATAAGAATCATCATGTGGTATCAATTCATCTGTCACACATGTTTCCACTTCACAGTCTCGCATTTTGATATAACGATATTCCTTCTCCGTATCAAAAAGATGCAGTTCCAACAGATTTTTCATCAACTCATCTTCTGAAGGAAGTTGTTCTTTCCTGTATGTCTCATATATAACTCTATCTGTATAAAGTGCATACATGATTCCACTGTCTGGTGCATTACATAAATTCATCAGCACACTTCTCCCTTCTCTGCCATATTTTTTAACAATTCTCCAATCACAGCATCTTCGATGCCTTCTTTTCCGTCTATCACAATTGGTCCCTGTTTTTCGAAAATTCCTCGGCCAATAGCCGTTTGACCACCCACTGCCAGTAATCCATTCTGTAAATCTTTAATTGCCAGAAGCAACAATCCCAAGATCCACTTTTCATCTGCCGGATGCTCAGATTTACGAACCATAATATGAACATTCAGGTTTCCATCCACATATGTTTTTTCTTTATACAGCGTCCCTTGTTTTACAGCTGATTCAAATCGACTGACACCTGTTCTCACCATTGTCAGTGGACGTGCATTTTTAATCTCTGTCTCACCAATAATAATATTGGATGCACAGGCATTATCTCCGTGAACATACCCAAATGCAATATCAACCAGCTCATTGATATTCTCCGGAAGTTTTATTCCTGCCATTTTCATGTCCAACAGTATCGTTACTATCCTGTGCCGCAAAGCTCCTGCCAGACTGCTGCCCGGAATAATCGGCACACCATGATCTGTAATATGTACAAAATCCGGCTCCCCTTTTTTGGATGCATAACGACGAATGCTGATACCTCCTCTCATTCTGAGAGGAACATCAATGTGAATCATTTTGGATGGTACTTCAGAATCATCCAGCCACTGATTCCGGCAATCTGGTTTCATTTTCCAAATATCCTTTTTATAGGACTTCGCATATTCCAGAAAATTGGTCTTATCATAAGTCTGATGTTTTACTGATAACAGGCGAAATCTTCCAAATCCTCTTGTTTTCTTACCTCCCAGGCAAATTTCTCCTTCATCAATTCCCCGGAAAATTTGTTTCAACTCGTGATGTATCTGCTGTTCATCATCCTGTTCTCTGATTGTCAGTTCCATATAGAAATGTGCAGTTGCCATAGCTTCAATGATTTCCATATCAAACTTACTGCCATCCACAGCAACTTTACTGCCATTCAATGCTACTCCATCCCGCATGCCAGATATATATTTACCATCAAAACACATATCTGAAACAAAAAGAGAACTCATTTTTCCATCGTCATTTCCATCTGCATCTTTTCCTGTAAATCCCATGAAGCAATCTTTGTCATCCTTCTTTTTTCCAAGATACGCACGCATGGCTCCTGCAAGAGAATTTCCTGTAACAAATGGATTTCCGTCCGCATCTCTGAGCACATCACTGTCAGTCCATTCATTATCTCCGGAAGACACACTGAGCGGAGAAGTCACCTGAACCTGCACATACAGAACTTCACGCTTGATAACCTTACAATTTTCTGCCATTTTCTTCTCCTCCCTCCTGAACTTTTCTACTATGATCTTCCAGCTTTTTCACAAAATATTTTAATTCTGTAATATAGGCGCGGTATGTCTGTTTATAAAGCTGTGAATCTGACCACGGAAGGACTACTCTCATCCCATACTCTTCCAGCATTTCCTGCTCTATCATCTTTTTAATCTGATCCGGATTTACATTTCTGACAATTTCTGTACATAATTTATTCTTATCATCTTTTTCAATGCCTTCTACCTGACTTAACATTTCCTGATAATCAGGTACATCCCTATAGATACCACGAAGCTTTGCGATTGCAGCATTCAATCCATTTTTGTTTTGTTCATAAAACTTGGATTTTTCCTTCACACAGGTTCTTACAGTCCCCTGCATACGACGTCCAAACTCTGCCAGTAACAATTTCTGAACAATTTCTTCAGAATCATCCAAAGCTACATTGGCTGATTTGTCCCTGCTTTCTGGTTTTCTGACCAAAATTTTTGCATCCCTTTGTTTCTCTGCCAATATTTCACCAAAACCTTCAGATACACGCTCCCCCACAAAAATATCTTTTAAATCTTCCATACACATTCCTATATCTGAATGTATCATAAATGTGCTTCCCTTTCCTAAGGTCTGATGAATTGGTTTTCTTTTTCCCCAGGTTACATTAAAACCACCTGTTGTAGCAAATTTCAGATATGGACTTACACCATTTGCCAGTTCTATATCTTCAACCCGAAGCACCTTACACAAATATTTTACAAATTCACTGATCTCTGTTGTCGGTATCCCATGCTCATTATAAAGAATAGCATCTGATACAAGCGTAATCACCGCATCATGTACATATTTATCCGATTCATATTGTCCTGCCTTTGTAACATCATTTACTTTGTCTTCGGCAATCTCATCAACAACCAGATCTACTGCACCAAATTCGCTGCTTCTGCCATATCCCATCCGAATCTCTCCGGCACGTTCCAGCGCATCCAGAATCACTTCTGCCTGATGCTTATTCGCATAAATATATCCTGAAAAAGTTTGTCCCGCCCGAATACTGCAAAGCTGATAAAAACCGGAACCATCATTCTTTCCCGTTGCGCGTCCGACAGACTTATTTTCCGGTCTCTGATGATGATAGCTGATTTCCGTCTCCACATCCACCTTTCTGCCATCTGTACTTATATAATCAATATTAGCAGGCGTCATCTGAATGCCTGCAGTTGCTTTTCTGCTTTCCTCATAAAGCATATCCCAGACATCCATCATTCCATCCGACGTCCATGACTGATCCTTTTTCTTCTGTAAAGAACTGCGGCCAGGAATACACCGTTTACCTTCATATGCTATATATGCATTGGAAGCGATCAATTCATCTCTCTCCGACATTATTTCCCGATATTTTTCTGATCCCAGTAATTCTGCAATTACACCCAGTACTTTGCTGCCTGTAATATAGTCCTCAGTCACAGCCTGATTCCCCTGTGCTGACTTGCAGATCATCGCCGATTTCAGATGAATCTCATATCGAAGTTTATTATATTCCTTTAATTGAGCTTTATTGACTTTCACATGAGGTCTCTCACTGTGAGATATTTTATCTAACCTCATATCCACCAATCCAAGTCCCCTGCTTCTGGATACTCCCATGTGTTTCACCAGTGAAACAGCCTGCTGTAAAACCTTAAAATTTTCCGGATTTATAATACTGCAATCGGCCTCTAATATAAGCCCTTTTCTGGCTACTCTTATGGTTCTCAGAGAATTTTTATCTGCAACACCTGTTTCCAGATCAATTGCAGTCTGTGTCCTGGTATCCGTATACTCATTCAATACATTTTGCTGTAACGAAAGACCTTTTGCTTTTGAAGAACGTAAAGCCCGAAGTACCTGTACTGTCTTATCATAATCCTGGATATATGCATTGGATAATGAAAAGCCTGATCTCTGATTTCCCTCTTTTCCAAAGATTTTCAGGTACTGCAATTGCTCTATCAGCCCCATTTCCATCATTTCAAGGGCAGCCTCCCGAATACAGCCTTTGATTCTTTTTGCCGGAATATATGGTATCCCATACTCATCGTAGACAATATCTGTATCTACCATACTATTATGTGTTTCACCGGAAGCTGTACACAAATCACTTAATAGTTTAATTGTTATCTTCATGTGAACTCTCCTCCACATACAAATCCATAATTTCCAGTGCATCATACCAAATCCGGTATTCATCATCGTTCAGTGTAGTTGCTTCTTTCATTCCTGAATGATCTGTCAGTTCTGTATATCCTCTGGATTCCAGAAAAGATATCTCCTTTTCCAGCTCATTGGTTCCCATCGGGATAACATTTCTAAGATGCTTCGCCTTGTTTCTTGGCATATACATAGTAAAATATTTACTCCAGTAAATCAGTTTTTCTACGCTATATTTACCATTTTTATTTTTAAATTCTTCTTCATCTTCCACCCCTGACACAAAGTATGGACGTGCTATAATAGTACCCTGATCCGAACTATAATGCCTGTCCCGATATTCTTCCAAATCTGCCGCACGGATATTCGTACATATCTGATAGTCAAAGAAATTTCCTACAAATCCGGATTTACCTCTGTTTTCTTCCTTTTTTGCGCGTGACTTTGCAGTGTCACAACAGGCTTCCGCTACCTGATATGCATCTGAGAAAGGAAAATGACTGTTAAAATATGCAATGCCACCGCATGCACTATAGATGACATCATCTTCTCCTTCACCGCCTAAATGTTCCAGAAAATATCTTACTGCCGGTATAGCCAGTTTGGCATTGCACACAAAAGTAATATCATCTCCTGCTACCACAATTTTACGATACAATCTGGTTTTTATGTTTTCCTTTACCTTTGGTGTCAATTCATCCATATATTTTGTCATATTAATAAAAGTATTTCCAAAAACTGCTGATATCTCCTGAGAAAGACCACGCATTTTAGGAATTGCCTCTTCATAAGCGGTTACATTCTGCATCTCATTCCTGATACGGATGCCCATACTGTTTCCATCAATATGACACACTGCCAGAGTACTGTTATCTCCTTTTTCAGTCACCATATTATCAAATATCTCCTCATTCTCATTTCGCGGAAAACTTTTTCTTTTAAGGTAAGCTTCTGTACAGTAATAAGTTTTTGTCTTTTCTTCAAATCTTGTCAGCGGATATCCTGTAATTGAATCAGCTTCCATAAATGGAAGTGCCCCTGTCGGCTGGGTTGATGGCATGAATGCCTTAATCCGACGCATTTCCTCATTGATTTCCGCATAATCATGATCATATGCATTAGTCTTTTTCACAACTGCAACAGCAAGATTCAAAGAATACGTTCTTTCAAGAACATATTTCGCCAGAAATCTGTTCACGTTTCGGCATTCTTCCCCTCTTCGAAAAAGAACATATGCATTTCCTCCGCCAACAAACATAACCTGCATTTCTATCTCCGGATTTTCCAGAAACACCTTTGGATCATCATTCTTCCAGTCTGTTAAATATTGTTCCTGATTCTTTGCATTATTTTTTATGTATGCATTTAATCCATCTGTAATAATGGCCTCCACCAACACAGATGCACCAATGATCTCTTTTGCCGCATTACTTTTAAAAATATAATTCTGTATTCCCCTGACATCATACATAGCCAGAACCTGCTGATCATACAATTCTTCTCTCATTTAATTTCCTCTTTTAATATTCCCGAAAACCGTTGAAAGTAAATATTGACTCTTTCCGAATCGTTCCATCTTCCTTCAAATGTTCTACTGCCTTTCGTTCCGAACAACTGGCCAGTACCCGAATTCCCTTTGCCTTTAATTTCTGCACGATTCTGAAGCAAAGTACAAATTCGCCCATACACATAACCGCTTCAGGCTGCATTTCCATTATTTTTGCTGTCATCTGCTCAGCCAGATCCTCCATCTGCTGATCTGTCAGATTACACCTAACTGCCGGAAATGGAATATCTGTAATTATTCCATACTTTTCGGCTGCATCTTTCTGTGCCTTTAACCATCCTCCTGATGGATGATTTGAGCAATTAACAAATCCTCCCATTATTATTTCATTCCCTTTCCTGTTATAGTTTAATTATACTTCTGTTTTCCCGGGCTGTAACTACATAATTTATAAAAAATCTGATTATTTTCTATCCTTCTTGTAAAAAAAATAGTTTTTGTTATAATTTACTTAACCTGCTCACGAGATTCTCGTCTGTAAAAATTTATCTCACGGGATATCCGCAGAATTCCTATGAAAGGTAGAAAATGTTATGTTTGTTCAAAATCTGATTTCTGACTTCAATAACCAGTTAAGTATTTCTGATCATGATTTAAATGTTCTCTCTGGTTTTTTCCATTTTTTAAAAAATCAGACGAATACCTCCCGTGCATCTGTTCCCTATGGTCTTCTTTTACAATACGACAATGAAAAAGTAAAGGAACTTTTTCTGGAAATTCTGGACAAAGCACTCATGGCTCCACAATTTTCCGGAAAATACCGTTTGGTATGGATTAACGAAGAAGATTTTTCCAGAAAATCACTTGGCCAATGTGTCAATCGTTCTGGTGATATTTTTCTTCTCAGAACCTGTCTTCCACATGGAAATCCTGATCACCTGATTTCCGAATTTGAAAAGCATCCGGAAATCATCAAAATTGTATGCGCATCTTCCGAAATAGTCGAGACCCGCTTCAAAAAGGATGAACATTTCTTTTACCGGATTTTGCCACGCCATATTCTCCTTGGAGAGCTTGGATCCAAAGAAATCACTACTCAGTTTCTCAATGTTCTTAGCTCCAGAAAATATAACATTACCAGTGACTTTCGGGATGAAATCGCTTATTATATTGATTCTATCTATAAAACCGCCGATTTTAAAGACAGTTCTTTTGTTGAAGATCTGATCCGACGAATCGAATTACAGATGGAGGAAACAGATGGTGCCGCTGCTTATAAAAAAGATTTAGCTATTGATTCTACATTTGTCCCATATTCAAAAATCGTACAGTCACGTAAACAGGCAAAAATAACCGAACAGACAGAAAAAACAACATCCTTACTACCTCAGCTTACTGCTGAAACTACATCAAATACTTTCAATACAGATACAGATTTTTCTGCAAACAAATCAAAAACAGACAATGACATATACAACAAGAATGAATCCGAAACACACAAACAGACACATTGTTTCGACAACAGACCTGCCCATACAAATGTTCTCCTGCTTGCTTTAAGTACCTTTCAAAATGTAATCAGAAAGTCTACATTTTCATATGACTTTTGTGGATGCAAAGGCGAAGTTACCGGACGTTATCAACTGGATCCAATTCCCAAGATGCTGGACGAACTTCTGGCTCAAAATGGTGAAAATCTTGATAGGATTATTATGCTCTGCACAGATGACACTACACAGAAAATTGCCTCCATTCAGACTCCGGAAGGAGAACTCAAAGATATTTCTCCAGCAGAATATTTCCAGAATCAGGTACGCAACTATATGAATCCTTTTTTGAAGAACGATGAATTATTTACCCCCATCAATATATCCATAGACTCTCCATATGAGGGAATTCAAAAAGTTGTTAAAACGATTCGAAATATCAAAAATCCACATCTGTACCTGGACACACATGGCGGACTCCGAGGTATCCAGCGGATCCTGGAAGCTACTATTACTCTTTTAAAAATTGAAGGGGTTCCTGTCAGAGAAGCCTACTCTGTTGCATTTACAGATAAAAATCCGGTTAAACCAATCATTTCAGAGACAGAACAGATGAAAATATTCGATTTTGTTTCGGGTATCAATGAATTTATTACCTGCGGAAGGGCAGACACATTAACAGAATATTATAAAGAGAAATCCAAATACCATTTTCAAAATGACATTGTCTCAAAAATCACTACAGTAGCTAACGGTATTCAATGGTGCTGCGTTCCTGAATTTGAACGAGGTCTTACAAGTCTTCAGGAGTATTTTCAGCAGCATGCTGACAAAAATGCTGATCCTTATTTAAGTATTTACATAGATGATATCAAAAGAGATTATCAAAATCTAGTATTATCCAAATATTCGGTAGTTGACGAAATTAACTGGTGCATTAAGAAAAAATTCTATCAGCAGGCACTCACGTTAATCGAATCCCGAATATCAAAGTTACTATTTGAGGAATGGAAGATTCTGAAATTAAATACTTCTCCATGGACCGAAAACAGGACTTCATATAATGAAGTAACCACCTCATATACGATAAAACATGATGTCAAAAATCCTGGTAAATATACTGTTTATTATACTACCAAATCACAAAAATCCGGCGAAAAAAACGGTGTTGTAAATACTGATATCAACGATTTTTTTAATGGTTTTGTATATAATTTTCAAACCGAGGAATATAACAAAAATGGTAAAATTATCCGAAATAGTAATAACCCTTTTAAGCCCAAACCTTTCCTGGGATATAAAGATTTTAACAATATGACCAATGAAAAATATGATGGCTTTACTGATTATCTTTCACAAATTAACTTTCACTCAATTGACACACAAATACCTGCCTGCATTAATCTTGCCAGAAAAAAATTGCAAATTTCAGGAAAAACCCGAATCAATTTACCTGATGCTGTGATCATCTCCAGGAAAACTGATGAAAAACTTTTATTTCAACTACTCGTTTTACATAAAACGCTGAAAGATGTACGAAACACAATGAATCATGCATCTGACCAACTTAAATATCAACCGGAGGCCATCATTCTCTCACTAAAGTATTACATGAAATGGGTTGATGCACTAAACCCAAATAAACAGTCTTCCTGATTTATGACTACTGCTTCAATGTCACTCTTAACAGGTGTTGTTGAAGCAGTTTTTTTAGTCCTTATATTCTTCCAGCCTTTTTCTAAATTCTTTCTTGCTGCGTTCTCTATGATATTGGGATTTTAATTCCATACTCATAGTAGGTCGAGTCCATACATTCCCTTTTTCCAATACCCATTTTCGTTCCGTTCCATGACTTGCATTATATATTTTCAGTTTATCTGCATTCTGTTTTTTCTTCATTTCTTCTAACCTCCAGTATGCAAAAGCCTTAAACTTCACTTTACAAACATAGTTTAAGTCATATGCCACATTCTTTTTTACTGCTGCACTTATACATATGGATAAGAAAATGACTTCTTAACATTTTTTCAAATATTTCTTACTTATACGATCGACTATGATCGTCCTATCCCATGTCAATTCCTCTTAGGTGCGGTACAACCATTCACTTGGTGAAATGAACAAACCGCATGCGCGGGTGTTGCAACGTGTCAATTCCTCTTAGGTACGGTACAACTTGAAATCAAAAAGGAGGAAAAATTCCTCTAAATGTGTCAATTCCTCTTAGGTACGGTACAACAAACATGAAGGATGTGGTCAAATTGTAAAAATCAAAGATAAGTGTCAATTCCTCTTAGGTACGGTACAACGCTCTAAACTTGGTTGGGATGTATATCCGGAGCTGTGTCAATTCCTCTTAGGTACGGTACAACGGTAACGTTGCAAACTACGATTGCGATCTGTAAGGTGTCAATTCCTCTTAGGTACGGTACAACTGTTCATAATATTAGTGAGTGCAATAATTGTTTTTTGGTTGTCATAAGTGTGTCAATTCCTCTTAGGTACGGTACAACAAGCACTTCGCATTAGGTCCTTTGGATGGACGGTACTGTGTCAATTCCTCTTAGGTACGGTACAACAGAAAATTAGCAAACCCGAAGACGCCCTGAATCTGTAATCGTGTCAATTCCTCTTAGGTACGGTACAACGCAACAATAAGGGTAAAGTGACAAACTCTGAGTTTCGTGTCAATTCCTCTTAGGTACGGTACAACAGCAGTCTTTTCCTGCTATTACTAATATAGTATTATATTTTTTTCAGAAATTCAACCATTTTTCTTTCAAAAAGTCCGTCGACCTATTTTCCTGCCTGACACTTATTATTTCCATATAATCCAGTATTTCCAGACTTTTTACCAGATTAAAAAAGTTCTCATTCTCGGTCGACAGTCTTTTTTGTAAGATTTCAGCACTTTTCTGTTCTAATCTGTATTTTTCTTTCCTCTTCATCACCCGCAAGTCCTTATATTTACTGGTTTTAAAGGTCGACGGACTTTTTTCATTCATATGAATGTGCCTTATTGTTGTATTTCAAACAGTTACATTATGTATATTATCAAAACTTCAAAATACTTCCTCCAATTTTCTTAAAAGTAATTGTTCTTTTCCTTGTATAACCCTATAACTTCCTTACTGGAGTATTTTAATGTTTCAAACTTCCAAACATGCCGGGCGGCATGCTCTCCTTTCGTCGTTCCTGCCTTCCGGCGCAAACAATGCATGAATCCAGCCAGTTTACAGTTTATTCTTTTTCCCTTCCA
>NZ_JBQHWS010000036.1:0-31915 GCF_052063845.1 Blautia sp. HCP3S3_D9 | reverse complement strand
GAGTGGGAGAAAAGTCATGGAGTAAACACGCAGCAGGTTGATATTACCGGTGCAGATGATGTTCGTCAGAAATTGAAAAATCATGAAATTGACGGATTTGTTTTAAATGAATCTCCACAGTGGGAAAGAGACGATATTTCACCAGCTATTCTGATTGGTGGCTCCTATAATTATTTTGCAGTCAGCAAAAAACGCCCGGATTTGAAAGAAGAGCTGGATCAGGTAATGCAGAAGATAGAGAGGGAGAATCCTTTTTATACAGACGATCTTTATAAAAGGTATCTCTCTGCAAATTCCCTTGAAACTCTTACGGATGAGGAACAGAACTGGCTGGAACAGCATGGGGCGGTCCGGATTGGATATCTGAAAAATGATGTGGGTATCAGCCTTGTGGATACGGAGTCAGAGAAACCGGTAGGAATTATTAACGATTATATTAGTCTGGCTTCTGGCTGTCTGGGAGAAAAAAACATAGAATTTCAGTTGACAGGCTTTGATTCTCAGGAGGAAGAGCTGCAGGCATTAAAGGATAGCAGGATTGATATGATTTTTCATATGAATCAGAATCCATATGAAGCTGAGCAAAACGATGTTATATTGTCAAATACTGTTTTTGAAGTCAATGTTGCAGTACTCACCGGTGTTAAGAAGTTTGATGAAAATAAAGAGAATACAGTAGCAGTGAGCAGGAATAACCTGCTGGGGAAGTGGTATATTTCTTTTAACTATCCTTTCTGGAAAATAAAGGAATATGACTCATCTGCTGAGGCCGATAAAGCAGTTCAAAGTGGAGAGGCAGACTGCTTTGTTGCGAAGGCAGGACAGTCATTAAAGACACTGGAGGACAGCAAAATGCGCAGTATTTTTCTTACGAAATCCGGCGCTTCCTGCTTTGCGGTCACCAGGGAAAACACAACATTAATGAATATCCTGAACAAAACCATTCAGACTCTGCCTGCTTCCAGACTTTCCAGTCAGTTTTGCGTATATGAAAACGCACCTGGCAAGGTTACTCTGGCAGAATACATAAAGGATAATCTGCGGGTAGTTTCCATTTGGTTTGTAAGTGTGGTCTTGATTATTGTGTGGATTATAGTTTATCTGCTGATACAAGCGAGAAAAGCCCAGATTCAGGCAGAAAAGGCCAATGCCGCCAAATCAGATTTCCTTTTCAATATGTCTCACGATATCCGGACACCCATGAATGCCCTGCTGGGATACAGTGAGCTGATGAAAAGGGAATTGACTGATCCCAAGCTTCTGGATTATCAGGAGAAGATGGAACAGTCCGGAAATCTGCTGCTGTCTATTATCAATAATGTGCTGGACATGGCCCGGATTGAAAGCGGTAAGGTGGAACTGGATGAAGATTATGTGAAGATCAGAGATATTTATCAGGGAATTTACAAAATTTTCCAGGCGGAAGCGGAGAAAAAAGGTATTCACCTTAAGATGGAATACGATGTCAAGCATGAGCACGTAATCTGCGATGAGACGAAGAACAGGGAAATTTTCCTCAATCTGATCAGTAATGCGGTAAAATATACAGCTTCAGGGGGAAGGGTTACCATAAGGATCACAGAGCTTGACTGTGACAGGGAAGACTATGTGCGGATACGGACTCAGGTAATTGATACAGGTATCGGTATGAGCGAAGAATTCCTGCCATTCCTCTTTGATGCTTTTGCCAGAGAACGCAATACAACAGCCGGAAAGGTTGCGGGAACAGGTCTGGGAATGCCGATCATAAAGAAGTATATTGATATGATGGGCGGAACCATTGAAGTAGAAAGTAAGCTGGGAGAAGGAAGCAAATTTACAGTTACTCTGGAATACAGGATTGCTGATAAGAGCTACTATGAACAGGATACGGAAAAATCTTCAGATATGGATGAAACAGACAGAATCAGCGGAAAACATATTTTGCTTGCCGAGGATAATGATCTGAATGCGGAAATCGCAGAGTTTATTCTGGAGGATATGGGACTTATGGTTGACCGTGTTGAGGATGGAGTTCAATGTGTGTCAAGGATAGAACAGTCTCCGGCAGGCACCTATGACCTGATCCTTATGGATATCCAGATGCCGAACATGGATGGCTACAGGGCAACAGAGATGATCCGAGGACTGTCAGATAAAAGTAAAGCCACTATTCCGATCATAGCCATGACAGCCAATGCCTTTGAGGAAGACAGAAAAAAGGCACTGGCAAAAGGAATGAACGGACATATTGCAAAGCCTGTTGATGCAGAAAAAGTTGAGAAGACCATTTGTGGGGTTTTGAGCAGGTAGCGAAGCGGATAATCTTATCCGCTTGAATAAGTGGATTGTGAACTATCCATTTTATTCCAATATTCATAAAGAAGGGGTAGTTTTGTATGGAGCAGCTTGAAAAACAAAAGGAATATTGAATCCGTTCTCAGTAACGTAGCCAAAATTCATTCCAGATTGCCTGCGGCAATGGAATTTTGGCTTGTATGTCTCGGGATTTTGGCATATTCATGCCAAAACACCTCGCGGGATAGTGGTGTGTGAACAGTAACTAGAAAACATATAAAGTGCAGAACAGGTATTCGCTTGCTCTGTACTTTTTTTATATGAGATGATATACTGAAAATATAACCATATTAAACATATTTCAATTTTTGATAAGTGAAATTTGATTAAAACAGGAGAATATTATGGATCATTTTGAATTGCATTCCGAGTACAAGCCAACTGGCGATCAGCCTCAGGCAATTGAACGTCTGGTCAGAGGCTTTAAAGAAGGCAACCAGTTCGAAACTTTACTGGGTGTCACCGGTTCCGGCAAGACATTTACCATGGCGAACGTCATCGCCCAGCTAAACAAACCAACCCTCATCCTCGCCCACAATAAAACTCTCGCGGCGCAGCTTTACGGTGAGATGAAAGAATTCTTCCCTGAGAACGCAGTGGAATATTTTGTCTCCTATTATGACTACTATCAGCCGGAGGCTTATGTCCCGTCTTCAGACACCTATATTGCCAAAGATTCCTCCATCAATGACGAGATTGACAAACTCCGTCTCTCTGCCACAGCCGCAATGTCAGAGCGGAAAGACGTAGTGGTCATTTCCTCCGTTTCCTGTATCTACGGATTGGGTTCCCCTCAGGAATTCTTTGACATGATGATTTCCCTGCGTCCGGGAATGACCAAAGACCGGGATGAGGTAATCCGGGAACTGATCGACATTCAGTACACCAGAAATGAGATGGACTTCCACCGAAGCACCTTCCGTGTCCGTGGAGATACCCTGGAAATTTTTCCTGCCAACAGCTCCGATACAGCCGTGAGAGTAGAATTTTTCGGAGATGAGATCGACCGTATTTCAGAAATTGATGTACTGACAGGAGAAATCAAATGCCAGCGTTCTCATATCAGCATCTTCCCTGCATCCCACTATGTAGTGCCAGCAGAACAGATTCAGAGAGCAGCTGTAGCAATAGAAGAAGAATTAAAAGAACGTGTAGAGTATTTCAAAAGTGAAGACAAGCTTCTGGAAGCCCAGCGAATCTCAGAACGCACCAATTTCGACATTGAAATGATGAAAGAAACCGGATTCTGTTCAGGAATCGAAAATTATTCCAGACATCTGTCAGGATTAAAGCCCGGACAGCCACCATACACACTGCTGGACTATTTTGGAGATGACTTCTTACTTATTATAGATGAATCTCATATCACAGTACCTCAGGTAGGAGGAATGTACGCCGGTGACCAGAGCAGGAAGCAGACACTGGTAGACTACGGATTCCGGCTTCCTTCAGCCAAAGATAACCGCCCCTTAAGCTTCGAAGAATTCGAATCCAAACTGGATCAGGTCATGTTTGTATCCGCCACTCCGGGACAATATGAGTATGATCATGAACTCCTCCGTGCAGAACAGATCATTCGTCCAACCGGACTTCTGGATCCGAAAGTAGAAGTCCGCCCCATTGAAGGACAGATTGACGACCTGATCGGGGAAGTAAACAAAGAAGTGTCAAAGAAACACAAAATCCTGATCACCACTCTCACCAAACGAATGGCAGAAGACCTGACAGAATATATGAAAGAAGTAGGAATCCGAGTCCGTTACCTCCATTCCGATATCGATACCTTAGAGCGTGCCCGCATCATTCGGGATATGCGTCTGGATGTTTTTGATGTTCTGGTAGGAATCAACCTCCTTCGAGAAGGCCTGGACATTCCGGAAATCACCCTGGTAGCAATCCTGGATGCAGACAAAGAAGGTTTCCTCCGTTCCGAAACCTCCCTCATCCAGACCATCGGACGAGCTGCCCGAAACAGTGAAGGCCATGTAATCATGTACGCAGACAACATGACCGATTCCATGCACAAAGCCATCACCGAAACCAACCGCCGCCGAACCATCCAGGAAGCCTACAACAAAGAACACGGAATCACTCCGACTACTATCAAAAAAGCAGTCCGCGACCTCATCGCCGTATCCAAAGCAGTAGCCGAAACCGAAGTCCGACTCCAGAAAGACCCAGAGTCCATGACCCGTAAAGAACTCACCAAACTCATCGCCCAGGTAGAAAAACAAATGCGCGCCGCAGCCGCAGATCTCAACTTCGAACAGGCCGCCGAACTACGTGATAAAATGATCGATCTGAAAAAGAATCTGGATATTTTAGATAAATAGTGCTCTACTGAGTCTTTTTCGTCTGTGTAATCGAATTTGAAGACAAGCAAGTGATATAGTTATTCTATAGCAATCCTCTAAAATAATGTATCTTAATCTAGCCCATCAGAGTGTGAAATCCTGCGTCAGATATCTTCCTTGTCTTTCACACTTTGCTGAACTGTCTTAAATGCATTATTTACAAGGATTGCTATAGAAGAGGCGATTCGCCTCCCAGGCGAGAGCCCCGCCTGTATAATCGTCCTGAACAGCCAGCGGGGAGAAATTATTGATATTGTGTGCATTTGCAGGATGCTTAGAGATACTTAGTCTGCAGAAATCTGCGTTATGAGCCGGCTGCATCACCTGTCTGAGCGGAGTCTGCGACGGAGCGAGTTTGACAAGCCGGCTCATGCCTTTAGCAGATTTCTGCAGACTTAGTATCTCTTAGCGTCCGAAACCGCACACAATATCAATAATTTCTCCCCGCGTCCCCTTTTCATAACACGTTCCAATACCCCCTATTGTTCATAAAATAACAAAAAATTCACAAAATAATATTGACAAACCAAATCAAGAGTGCTATCTTATGAGCATAAGGTGTTAGCACTCCTAAAACATGAGTGCTAACAAACCAAAAAACAAAGGCAGTAAAGGAGTGGAATTTCATGGATCAGGAATTAGATGATCGTAAAAAGAAAATACTAAAAGCCATCATCAAAACCTACATGGAAACAGGCGAACCGGTGGGTTCCCGGACCATTTCCAAGTTTGCAGATTTAAATGTAAGCTCTGCCACCATCCGGAATGAGATGTCAGACCTGACAGATATGGGATATATCGTACAGCCCCACACCTCAGCCGGAAGAATTCCTTCTGATAAAGGTTATCGCCTCTACGTAGACGAGCTGATGAAAGAAAAGGAATCAGAGGTTCAGGAAATCAAGGATCTCATGATAGAGAAAACTGACAAACTGGATAAAATGCTGAAGCAGGTAGCAAAGGTACTGGCCTCCAATACCAACTATGCAACCATGATCTCTGTTCCACAGTACAGCGGAAGCAAGATTAAATTCATCCAGCTTTCCCGCGTAACACCCCTTCAGCTTGTAGCAGTAGTAGTGAGTGATAACAATGTCATCCGAAACCAGATCATCAATCTGGATGAGGAGATGGACGATCAGACAATCCTGAAATTAAATCTTCTTCTTAACACCAACTTAAATGGGGTGCCCATTCAGGATATCAACCTGGGAATGATCGCCCGCCTGAAAGAACAGGCAGGTGTACATGGCTCTGTGGTTGGCACAGTCCTTGATGCAGTGGCAGACACCATCCAGGTAGACGAAGACGATATGCAGATATATACTTCAGGAGCAACAAACATTTTCAAATATCCGGAGCTTGCAGATACAAGTAAAGCAAGTGAGCTGATCTCAGCATTTGAAGAGAAGCAGGATCTGGTAGATCTGGTGAAAGAGAGAATGTCTGATACCGAGAACACAGGAATTCAGGTGTACATTGGTGATGAGATGCCGGTGCAAACCATGAAAGACTGCAGTGTGGTGACAGCCACTTACGAACTTGGAAAAGGAATGCATGGTACCATTGGTATCATCGGTCCGAAGCGTATGGATTATGCAAATGTAGTTGACAGCCTGAAGGCTTTGAAAGTCCAGCTGGACGAACTGATTAAGAAAGAGAGTTAGAAAGGCGGTAATAGAGAGTGTCAGAAGAAACAAAGAACACAGCTTTGGAGGAAGAAACAACAGAGACTCCTGTAACAGAAGAAACTGTTGAGGATGAACCTGAAGTTGTAGAGAATGGTGAAGAAGAAGCAGAAGAAATCCCGGTAGAGGATGGAGACGAGGAAGCTTCCCAGGATGACAAGAAAGACAGCAAATCAAAAACTTCTTTCTTCGGTAAGAAGAAAAAAGAAAAAGATAAATTTGAACAGCAGATCGAAGATCTGACAGACAGACTGAAACGAAACATGGCTGAATTTGATAACTTCCGTAAGAGAACGGAGAAAGAGAAATCCAGCATGTACATCATCGGAGCCAAGGATATCGTTGAGAAAATCCTTCCGGTTGTGGATAACTTCGAAAGAGGCCTTGCACAGGCACCTGAAGGAGATTCTTTCGCGGATGGCATGAAGATGATCTACAAACAGCTGATCACAACATTGGATGAGCTGGGTGTGAAACCAATCGAGGCAGTCGGTAAGGAATTTGATCCGAACTTCCATAACGCAGTAATGCATGTGGAGGACGAAGAAGCCGGTGAGAATATTGTGGTAGAAGAATTCCAGAAGGGCTACACTTACAAGGATTTCGTAGTCCGTCACAGTATGGTAAAAGTAGCCAACTAATTTACATGAAAATATAGAATATATCAAATCTAGTTGAAAATAAACAGGAGGAACAAGATTATGGGAAAAATTATTGGTATTGACTTAGGTACAACAAACAGCTGTGTAGCCGTAATGGAAGGTGGACAGCCAACAGTTATTGCAAATACAGAAGGCGCAAGAACAACACCATCTGTTGTCGCTTTCACAAAAACAGGAGAACGTCTTGTAGGTGAACCTGCAAAACGTCAGGCAGTAACAAACGCAGAGAGAACAATCTCTTCCATTAAAAGAGAGATGGGTACTGACTACCGTGTAACAATCGACGACAAGAAATATTCCCCACAGGAAATTTCCGCTATGATTCTTCAGAAACTGAAAAAAGATGCAGAAGGATACCTCGGTGAGAAAGTTACAGAAGCAGTTATCACAGTTCCTGCATATTTCAACGATGCTCAGCGTCAGGCAACAAAAGATGCCGGTAAGATCGCTGGTCTTGAAGTAAAACGTATCATTAACGAGCCTACAGCAGCAGCTCTTGCTTATGGCCTTGATAATGAAAAAGAACAGAAGATCATGGTATACGACTTAGGTGGTGGTACATTCGATGTATCTATCATTGAAATCGGTGATGGCGTTATTGAGGTTCTTTCCACAGCCGGTAACAACCGTCTTGGTGGTGATGACTTCGACCAGAAGATCACAGATTATATGCTTTCAGAATTCAAGAAAGCAGAAGGTGTTGACTTAAGCAATGATAAGATGGCACTTCAGAGATTAAAAGAAGCTGCAGAGAAAGCTAAGAAAGAACTTTCTTCCGCAACAACTACAAACATCAACCTGCCATTCATTACAGCTACAGCAGAAGGTCCGAAACATTTCGATATGAACCTTACAAGAGCTAAATTCGATGAATTAACACATGACTTAGTAGAAATGACAGCTGATCCGGTACGTCGCGCACTTTCCGATGCAGGTATCACAGCATCTGAACTTGGTCAGGTACTTCTGGTTGGTGGATCTTCACGTATCCCGGCTGTACAGGATAAAGTAAGACAGTTAACAGGCAAAGAGCCAAGCAAGAACCTGAACCCGGATGAGTGTGTAGCACTTGGTGCTTCTATCCAGGGTGGTAAACTTGCAGGTGATGCAGGCGCAGGCGATATCCTTCTTCTGGATGTTACTCCACTGTCACTGTCCATTGAGACAATGGGTGGTATCGCAACAAGACTGATCGAGAGAAATACAACTATTCCTACAAGAAAGAGCCAGATTTTCTCAACAGCAGCAGACAACCAGACAGCAGTAGATATCAACGTTGTACAGGGTGAGCGTCAGTTCGCGAAAGACAACAAATCCCTTGGTCAGTTCCGTCTGGATGGAATCCCACCAGCACGTCGTGGTGTTCCGCAGATCGAAGTTACATTCGATATCGACGCAAACGGTATCGTGAATGTATCCGCTAAGGATCTTGGAACAGGTAAAGAACAGCACATCACAATCACAGCTGGTTCTAACATGTCTGATTCCGATATCGACAAAGCAGTTAAAGAAGCTGCTGAGTTCGAAGCACAGGATAAGAAACGTAAAGAAGCAATCGATACAAGAAACAATGCTGATTCCATGGTATTCCAGGTTGAGAATGCACTGAAAGAAGCTGGCGACAAGATCGATGCTAACGATAAAGCTGCTGTAGAAGCAGACCTGAATGCACTGAAAGACTTACTGTCCCAGACTGCAAACGCAGAAGAGATGACAGACTCTCAGGTAGCTGATATTAAAGCTGCTCAGGAGAAGATGATGGAAAGTGCTCAGAAACTGTTCGCTAAGATGTATGAGCAGACACAGCAGGCAGGCGGCCAGGCTGGTCCGGACATGAGCAACATGGGCGGAGCAGGAAACACAAATGCAGGAAGCAGCAACGATGATGATGTTGTAGATGCTGACTACAAAGAAGTTTAATATAGAGCATAGGAATAAATAAATCATGGCTGATAAGAGAGATTATTATGAAGTCTTAGGCGTGGACAAAAGCGCCGATGACGCAACACTTAAAAAAGCATATCGTAAGTTAGCCAAAAAGTATCACCCGGATGTAAATCCGGGTGATAAAGAGGCTGAGGCGAAATTTAAAGAAGCAACAGAAGCTTACACCATCTTAAGTGATCCGGATAAGAGAAGACAGTATGACCAGTTTGGTCATGCAGCATTTGAAAACGGCGGTGGCGGTGCTGGCGGCGGCTTCGGAGGTTTTGACTTCAATGGTGCTGACATGGGTGATATCTTCGGCGACATTTTCGGTGATTTATTTGGGGGCGGTGGCAGAAGCAGACGTGCCAATAATGGTCCGATGAAGGGAGCAAACCTTCGTGCACGCGTAAATATTACTTTTGAAGAAGCTGTCTTTGGCTGTGAAAAGGAACTGGAGATCGTACTGAAAGACGAATGTACCACCTGCCACGGAACAGGTGCGAAACCAGGTACTTCCCCGACAACCTGTCCGAAATGTAACGGTGAAGGTCAGGTCGTATATACACAGCAGTCCATGTTTGGAATGGTGCGTAATGTACAGACTTGTCCGGACTGTCACGGAACAGGTAAGATTATTAAGGACAAATGTACCTCCTGCCGTGGAACCGGATATACTTCTTCCAGAAAGAAGATTCAGGTATCTGTACCTGCAGGTATTGACAATGGTCAGAGCATCCGTATTCGTGAGAAAGGTGAACCAGGTACAAACGGAGGACCGAGAGGCGATCTGCTTGTAGAGGTAAATGTTGCACGTCATCCGATTTTCCAGAGACAGGATATGAATATCTTCTCTACTGCGCCTCTTACATACGCGCAGGCTGCACTGGGCGGTACTGTACGTATCAATACGGTGGACGGAGAAGTGGAATATGAAGTGAAACCGGGGACTCAGACAGATACAAGAATCCGTCTGAAAGGAAAAGGTGTGCCATCACTGAGAAACAAGAATGTACGTGGAGATCACTATGTAACTTTCGTTGTTCAGGTTCCTGCAAACCTCAACGAAGAAGCAAAAGAAGCACTGCGTAAATTTGACGAAGCATGCGGCAACCGCCCGAAAGAATCTTCTGAAGGAACAGAGAAATCTGAGAAGAAGAAAAAGAGCTTCATGGATAAATTAAAAGAGACTTTTGAAGACTGATCCTTACAGATCTAAGAGTTGGACTTCTATAAAAGTTCAGAAATATAAAAGAAAATTAAAGAAAAGAGGGCAAACCTCTTTTCTTTTTTTGCGTGGTCGTGTATATTGAAAGATAACGGTAAAATGCAGAAGAGAAGTCGCAATGATTATATGACCTCAAAAAGGGATAGAATAAAAGACTACAGATGCAAGTATTTCCGATAGTTGAAAATGATACAGGTTCATAACAGTTTAGCAGGATAAAAGTTTCCTGAGAAATGGAGAGATATTTGACTAAAAAAGAGAAAATCAGAGATTTTCGGGAGAAATATCTCCCAACATGGGCAATATTGCCACTGGTAAGCATTGTTATTTTGAACTGTCTGATTTACTGGGGCAGCGGTATGTTGACAGCCAGCAGATATCATTTTGACTTTACCTCATCACTGGATAGAGCAGTGCCATTGATTCCACAGTTTGTCTGGATTTATATTCTGGCATTTCCGTTTTGGGCAGCAAACTATATTCTGGCAGCGCAAAGGGGAAAAGATGGATTCTATCGCTTTGTGGCAACAGACTTGACGGTGCATATTGCATGCTTTGTAATTTTTCTTATTTTACCGACTACGAATGTAAGACCTGAGATTTCAGGCAGCACATGGTCTGAGCAGATCCTCAGGATGGTTTATCTGGTAGACGGTGGCAGCAGCCCGTCGAACTTATTTCCGTCCATTCATTGCTACGTAAGCTGGCTGAGCTGGCGCGGAGTCAGAAAGTCAGGGAAGATTCCGAAATGGTATCAGCATTTTTCACTGATTTTTGCAGTTTTGATCATTATTTCCACGCAGGTGTTGAAACAACATTATCTGGTGGATGCCATTGCGGGAGTGGGGATGGTGGAACTGGCGTGGAGATTTTACAGCAAAGGAAAACGTCATGAAATGTTTAGGCACTTTTTTGAAAAAGTGAGCGGAATGTATAACCAGAATAAAAAGAAGAACTGATTGGAAACATCTGTTTGACTTGATTAATCGTTGGCAGAAAAGTTTTTAAGTAGGATTGCAGGGTGTCTGAGAAGACTATGGTTAAAAAAAGATTTGATATAGCTGGAAAGTTTTGCAGACAGTTTTTCCTGTTAAAAATGATAACTAAGTAATAAATATATAAGATAAAAGAAATGGAGACAAATATATGAAGTGGAACCGTTTTACAGTAAAAACGAAAACAGAAGCAGAAGATATCGTCATCAGCACACTCGCAGAAGTCGGCATTGAAGGTGTAGAAATCCAGGACAAACAGCCTCTGACAGAGGAAGACAAAGCTCAGATGTTTGTAGACATTATGCCGGAAGGTCCTGCAGATGATGGCATTGCGTATCTGAACTTCTATCTGGAAGAAGATGCAGACAAAGAAGCAATCCTGAAAGATGTTCGTGAAGCATTAGATGATCTGAAGAATTTTATGGACATTGGAGAAGCTACCATCGAAGAATCCCAGACAGAGGATAAGGACTGGATCAACAACTGGAAACAGTATTTCCATCAGTTCTATGTAGACGATATTCTTATCGTACCGTCATGGGAAGAAGTAAAAGCAGAAGATAAGGACAAAATGATTCTCCACATTGATCCGGGTACAGCTTTCGGAACAGGTATGCATGAGACGACTCAGCTTGTAATCCGTCAGTTAAAGAAATATGTAACACCGGATACAGAGATGCTTGATGTAGGAACTGGAAGCGGTATTCTTGGCATTGTTGCCCTGAAACTTGGCGCAAAACATGTTCTGGGAACAGACCTTGACCCATGCGCAATTCCGGCGGTTGCAGAGAACAAAGAAGCAAACCAGATCGCAGATGAAAGCTTTGATATGGTGATCGGAAACATCATTGATGACAAAGCAATCCAGGATCAGGCAGGATATGAGAAATACGATATCGTAACAGCTAATATCCTTGCTGATGTTCTGATCCCGCTGACTCCTGTAATTGTAAATCAGATGAAGAAAGGCGCTTACTACATCACTTCCGGTATTCTTGACGTGAAAGAAGAAGTTGTGGTAGAGGCAGTAAAAGCGGCAGGCCTGACAGTCGTAGAAGTGACACATCAGGGCGAGTGGGTTTCCGTAACAGCAAGAAAGGACTGATCCTATGCAGCGTTTTTTTGTGGAACCTTATCAGATTGAGGAAGAGGAACATCGTATCCATATCAATGGGACAGATGTAAATCACATTAAGAATGTTCTTCGTATGAAATGCGGTGAAGATGTCTGGATCAGTGATGGTGGAAATAAAGAGTATCATTGCCAGATTGAAGAACTGGGGGAGGATGAAGTACTGCTTCATATCCTTTATGCCCAGGAGCCGGAATATGAACTGCCGAATAAAATCTATCTCTTTCAGGGATTGCCGAAGGCAGACAAGATGGAACTGATCATCCAGAAAGCAGTAGAGTTGGGAGCTTTTTCCATAATTCCAGTAGAGACAAAGAGATGTGTGGTAAAACTGGATGCGAAGAAAGCCGCGAAAAAAGTAGCCCGCTGGCAGCAGATTGCAGAGAGTGCAGCAAAGCAGTCCAAGCGAATGTTGATTCCGGAGATTCATGAAGTAATGACCTATAAACAGGCACTGGAATTTGCAAAACAGTTGGATGTAAAGCTGATTCCGTATGAGCTTGCAAAAGGAATGAAAGAAACCAGAGAAATCCTCGGCGAGATCAAACCAGGACAGTCTATCGGCATCTTTATCGGACCAGAAGGCGGATTCGAGGAAGAGGAGGTAGCAAAAGCACTGGAAGCAGGTGCACATGCAATTACACTTGGAAGACGAATCCTCAGAACTGAGACAGCAGGATTGGCGATTTTGTCAGTGCTGATGTTCCAACTGGAGAATGAATAAATGAGATATTCAGGATGTTAAAAAATACTTATTTCCATCGTCAAAAACAAACTTTAGTGTATTTTATACTTGTGAAGTGTTGAACTGGTATGAAATGTATTAAAGATGAAGTTTCAATTATTAGGTTTAATATGATTTATATTTAAGACTATAGGGAATAAAGTAATTTAGAGACATCATGATAATATATAGAAACAAGAGAGAATAAAAATGGAAGCATATTTTGATAATTCAGCCACGACCCGCTGCTTCGAAGAAGTAAAGGACATCGTGGTAAAAACAATGATGGAAGATTTCGGAAACCCATCTGCCATGCACCAGAAAGGTGTAGATGCAGAAAGGTATGTCAAAGAATCTGCCACAACACTGGCCCAGATACTGAAAGTAACAGACAAAGAAATCCTGTTCACTTCCGGCGGAACAGAGTCCAATAACCTAGCTCTGATCGGTGGTGCACTTGCCAATAAACGAAGCGGCAATCACATCATCACAACTGCAGTAGAACATGCCGCAGTCAGCCAGCCGGTAGCCTTTCTTCAGGAACAGGGATTTGAAGTAACTATTCTTCCTGTAGATGAGCAGGGCGTTGTAAAGCTTGATGCACTGGAGAAGGCATTAAGACCGGATACTATTTTCGTATCTACAATGATGGTAAATAATGAGACTGGTGCAGTTATGCCTGTAGAGAAAATCGGTGCCATGATCCAGGAGAAGTGCCCGAAAGCACTGTATCATGTAGATGCAATTCAGGCATTTGGCAAATACCGCATTTATCCGAAGAAATGGAACATCCATCTCCTTTCCGTCAGCTCACATAAGATCCACGGACCGAAGGGAGTAGGATTCCTGTACATCAACAGCAAAGCAAAAGTGCAGCCGCTGATTCTTGGCGGCGGCCAGCAGAACGGCATGCGTTCCGGAACAGACAACGTACCGGGAATCGCAGGACTTGGCGTTGCTGCAAAGATGATGTACCAGAACTTTGACGAGAAAGTAGAACATCTCTACCAGCTGAAAGAACGCATGGCAGAGGGACTTTCAAAGATTGATGACGTAGTGATCAACGGAATGCCTGTAAGAGAGGGCGCACCGCATATCTTAAGCGTCAGCTTTCTGGGAATCAGAAGCGAGGTATTGCTTCATACCTTAGAGGACAGAAACATTTACGTATCAGCAGGAAGCGCATGCTCCAGCCATAAGAGAAAACCAAGCGCAACACTTTCCGCAATGGGAATGAGCAATGCACAGATCGAGAACACTGTACGTATCAGCTTCTCAGAGGAGAATACATTCGAAGAAGTTGACTACTGCCTGGAAGTTCTGAACGAAGTACTGCCGATGCTGAAACGCTATGCACGCAGATAATGATTAAAATAAGAGAAGGAGAAACAAATGATATTCCACGCATTTTTAATAAAATACGCTGAAATCGCTATCAAGGGAAAGAACAGATACATCTTTGAAGATGCCCTTGTAAAGCAGATGAACATTGCCCTTTCCAAAGTAGAGGGAGAATTTGAAGTAAAGAAAGAACAGGGAAGAATCTATGTATTCTGTCCGGAGCAGTATGACTATGATGAAACTGTAGAAGCCCTGCAGCATGTATTCGGTATTGTCGGAATCTGCCCTGTAGTGATCTACGAAGATCAGGGATTCGAGCAGATGGCAAAGGACGTAGTTTCCTATATGAAGAACTGCCACCCGAACTACAACGGAAGCTTCAAAGTATACACAAGAAGAGCAAAGAAATCCTATCCGATCACATCCATGGAAGTCAGTGCAGAACTGGGCGGCCGTATCCTGGATGAGTTCCCGGATGCAAGCGTAGATGTACATGAACCGGACCTGACTCTTTCAGTAGAAATCCGTGACAAGATCTATGTATATTCCCAGACCATCAAAGGCGCAGGCGGAATGCCAATCGGTACAAATGGAAAAGCCATGCTTCTCCTTTCCGGCGGAATCGACAGCCCGGTAGCTGGTTACATGATCGCAAAACGTGGTGTTAAGATTGATGCCGTATACTTCCATGCTCCGCCATACACAAGCGAAAGAGCAAAACAGAAAGTTGTAGACCTGGCAAAACAGGTAGCAAAATACAGTGGACCGATCCGTCTCCATGTGGTAAACTTCACAGATATCCAGCTTTACATCTATGACCAGTGTCCACATGACGAGCTGACTATCATCATGCGCCGTTACATGATGCGTATTGCAGAACATTTTGCAAAAGAAAGTAAATGCCTCGGTCTGATCACAGGAGAAAGCATTGGCCAGGTTGCCAGCCAGACCTTACAGAGCCTCGCAGCCACCAACGAAGTCTGCACCCTCCCTGTATACCGCCCGGTTATCGGCTTCGATAAACAGGAAATCGTTGAAAGATCCTGGGAGATCGGAACCTACGAGACATCCATCCAGCCATTCGAAGACTGCTGTACCATCTTCGTAGCCAAACACCCGGTAACCAAACCAAACCTGAACGTAATCCACCGTTCCGAAACTAAGCTGGAAGAGAAGATTGATGAGCTGATGAAAACAGCGCTGGAGACTGTTGAGATTATTGAAGTTGAATAATCCACACAATCACAAGACGCCAGTATTTATGTGTGGTACAAACAAATTTGCTTAGTGCTTGGCGACAAAATGGCAACATTTTGTGGTTATTCAAAAGATAAAAATTTTATTTTTTAACCTATATAAAGAAACCTTACTGACTTTCAGAAGTAAAAAACTGAATATCGGTAAGGTTTTCTTTTGTTTCTTTTTCTTATCAAATAAAGCCTGTACAAGGTAATCACTCAATTTCTGAGAAGGCACTTTGGCATGTCTCTGGTAGATATTTAGTTCCGGGTACTTATATCTCCATTCATCATATTCTTTTTTGCTGATTTCACCGTTTTCCAGTTTGTCAGCCTGCTCCATTCATACACGAAGCATTTGATTTACAAAGGCGCCGGGAACAGATACGGAACGGTCAAGATAGAGATAAGGTTGTCCGCTTACTGCTGTCAGAAAGAGATACAACCATAACATTATTATGTGAAAGAGTAAATGCCTACTATGCGAGAGTAAATTCTATCGGCTAATGGGTGGCGGAATTAAAAAATTCATTTCAGGAGTTTACTGAACAAGCCGGAGTGGATTGAAATTTTGGTATTAGAATGATAAAATATTGTTAAATTTTAGCAAACAAGCATCTCAGCTTGAACAAAAAATCACCCTTGTCGAAGAACTTCGGACAAAACTTATAGCAGATGTAGTTACAGGTCAGGTAGATGTCAGGGATGTCAAGATTCCTACATATGAAACGGACATAATTGATTCTGAAGATGACTTAGATGAAGAAAATCTGGATGAAAGTATGGAAGAATAGGAGGCCACAGATGGAAAAGAATATTGTGTATCATGGAAGTAATGTAGAAGTATCGATTCCGCGTATTCTCCAAAATGGTTTTTACAAGGATTTTGGATATGGATTTTACTGTACCAGTTTTGAAAAACAGGCAAAGCGGTGGGCAATGACAAGAAAAGGTGCATCTGTAGTAAATCATTATGAATATACGCGAAATACAGAATTAAAGATATTGACATTTAATGAGATAACAGATGAGTGGCTTGATTTTGTGGCAGACTGCAGACGAGGAATTGAACATAGTTATGACATTGTGGAAGGACCTATGGCAGACGATCAAATCTGGAACTTTGTGGAAGGATTCATTGATGGAAGAATCCCAAGAGATGCATTCTGGGGGTTGGTAAGATTTAATTATCCTACCCATCAGATTGTGTTCTGTACAGAAGCAGCACTGAAAACATTGACTTTTGAAGGGAGTGAGACATTATGAAGAATAAATACTTTCCAGACGAAGATATAGAATCGAATGATCTTTATTTCGTATGTTATATGATAGAGCGTGTTGCAAGACACATTAAACAGAAAAATAAGTATGTTGTAAATACAATTGGACGAGATGGTTTATATCATCTGCTTAGCTGTGCAAATGTATTACATTGCGAAAATCCATTAAAGGTAGAAGAAGACTGGATAAGTGATTATGATTTAAAAACTGGAGATTATGATATTACAGCAGTTGACAAAGAGATGGCTTCAATTATTCCTTCACCTTTGGATATGGGAGCTGTATATCAGCGTCTGATAAGAGATACATTAACTTCAAAAGAAGATTTTGTAGAAGGGATAATCAGGGTATATAACAATGAAATCTGTGATGTAATTGACAATTATAACTGTAGTGCATTCTATGAGCCATCATATGTGATTGCAAGAGCATATCAAAACGGTGGATTCTAACTGAAAAAGGAGGCGCATTAGTTAATGGCGACAAATATGAAAGAGAATGGTTTTGAAACTATGATTGTAGATGTGGTAAGCCTAAGCTTCAGGAAGGCTTCGAAAAGATGAGCATATTGATACAGTCAGAAGAAGTAAAAAAATTTATTGTTTATTACAGGAAAAAGAAGTTTGGTTTAACGCGATGCGGTGAAAATAAAGGTTGTCAAATATTTTCACGATAGTTATAATGGATTGGCGGCAGAAAAAACCGGTGGCACAAAAAAAGAGGAACTGTTTACCAGTTCCTCAATGACTGCGAAAAATTATTCTGTAACGTATTTGCCTACGATTGCCATAACGGTATCAAGAGCAGCGCCATCAGCGTGGATGTTTAAGTCGATCGGTTTGGATAAATCAAGGCTGAAAATACCCATGATAGATTTTGCGTCGATTACATATCTTCCGGATACTAAATCGAAATCGCAGTCGAATTTGCTGATTTCATTAACGAATGCTTTCACTTTATCGATAGAGTTCAGTGAAATTTTAACTGTTTTCATTATGAGAACCTCCCTTAATAATAGTTATTTGCTGACCTAATAGCCTGTCAGCTTACAGTTTTCATCTTAACGGCAGCATTCATAAAAGTCAAGGTGAAAACGGATAAAATTTCCAGAAAGATTTAGTGAAAATGTAGAACAGTGCTAAAATATCAGACTGTTTTGTAGAAAATGAACAATAACTAAAGCAAAAACAAAATCTATTCTGTAAGCATATAAGTTTCCAAAATGTCAGCATGTATACAAAGTCCAGACTACAGAAAATGAGTATGCAAGTATAGAATTATAAAAACAGAAAAAACAGAAAAACTAATTAGGAGGAAAGAATGGGAAAAAAAGTTGCACTTCACAACTTAGGCTGTAAAGTAAACGCCTATGAAGTAGAAGCCATGCAGCAGCTCCTGGAAGAGGCAGGCTACGAGATCGTACCTTTTGAGCCAGGCGCTGATGTATATTTAATTAATACCTGTACAGTGACCAACATTGCAGACCGTAAATCAAGACAGATGCTGCACAAAGCAAAGAAAATGAACCCGGATGCTATCGTAATTGCAGCAGGCTGTTATGTGCAGACTGACGAGGGCAAGCTGGACAAGGACGAGGCAGTAGACCTGATCCTTGGAAATAACCAGAAGGGAAATATTGTTCAGGTACTTGAGGAATATGAGCAACAGCACACCAAACAGAAACATGTGCTTAAGATCAATCAGACAAAAGAATATGAAGAACTGGCGATCGACCATACTGCAGAGCATGTACGTGCATATATTAAAGTTCAGGACGGCTGCAATCAGTTCTGTACCTATTGTATCATTCCTTACGCAAGAGGCCGTGTCAGAAGCCGTAAGATCGCACATGTAATGGATGAGGTCCGTGCACTTGCGGCTAAGGGATACAAAGAAGTAGTTCTGACAGGAATTCACTTGAGCTCTTATGGAGTAGATTTCCCGGCAGAAGAGAAAGAAACACTGCTGTCTCTGATCCAGGCAGTTCATGAAGTTGAGGGAATTGAAAGAATCCGTCTTGGCTCCCTGGAACCGGGAATCATCACCGAGGAATTTGCAAAGAGCATCGCTGCATTGCCGAAAATGTGCCCGCATTTCCATCTGTCTCTGCAGAGCGGATGCGACATCACTTTGGAGAGAATGAACCGTAGGTACAGAAGCGTAGAATACGCAGAGAAATGTGAACTTCTGAGAAAATATCTGGGAAATCCTGCACTTACCACAGATGTGATCGTTGGTTTCCCGATGGAAACAGAGGAAGATTTCCAGGCTTCTTATAATTTTGTAGAGGGCATTCACTTCTACGAAACCCACATTTTCAAATATTCCCGCCGTCACGGCACAAAAGCAGCAGCTATGTCCGGACAGCTTACAGAAGCACAGAAAGCTGTCAGAAGCGACAAGATGCTTGCTTTAAATGAACAGCATGCAAAAGAATATGAGAAATCCATGCTCGGCAGTGAACTGAAAGTACTTCTGGAGGAAGTAGTAGAAATTAACGGAGAACAGTGGTATATCGGTCACAGCATGGAATATATTAAAACAGCAGTAAAGAAACAGGACAACTACGGTGTGAATGACATCGTTACTGTAAAAGCGGAAGAATTCCTGGAAGAGCATACATTGACAGGTGAGGTTCTGGGAGTAGAATAAATTTTTTAGAAAATTATACTGTTGGTTCTCGAATAATAATGAATGTTTGTGTTACTGTTTACTGGTGATATCCAGCGAAGTGTGTTGCTGGGCACAGAGTGAATAGTAATATGTTTGTAAGTAGTGGAAGAGTCAGCAGTAAATTTGGGTTGCACAATACGTGGAATTATATTAAAATATAGAAGAATATATGTGTATTGTATACGAAATAACTATTCAGTAATGACAATTTCGCACTGAACAGTTATCATACGAAACTTGCAATACATAGCAAAGTGAAAAATTATTGAAAATAGCATCATAACAGCAGATGCAACAATTAAAAGACTTTGCAACAATAAATCAGGTAAGGACGTGAATAAAATGGCAGAGAACAATCTGGGTAATACCCAATATTTCAGAACAAAACCAGACCAGGAACTTCAGGTAAAAGAAGTACTGGATCTTGTTTACACAGCAATGGATGAGAAAGGATACAATCCGGTCAATCAGATCGTTGGATACATTATGTCCGGAGATCCTACTTATATTACCAGTCACAAAGGCGCAAGAAGCATGATCATGAAAGTAGAGCGAGATGAACTGGTAGAGGAACTTTTAAACGAGTATATTAAGAATAAATCCTGGGAACGCTGATATGAGAATCCTGGGATTAGATTATGGATCAAAAACAGTCGGTGTAGCTATCAGCGATCCGCTGGGACTCACCGCTCAGGGCGTAGAGACAATCTGGCGTAAACAGGAGAACCATCTGCGCCAGACACTTGCCCGTATCGAAGAACTTGTTTCGGAATATCACGTGGAGAAGATCGTGCTTGGATATCCGAAGAACATGAATAATACGATTGGGGAACGTGCCCAGAAATCACTGGAATTCAAAGAGATGCTGGAGAGACGCACAGGTCTTGAAGTGATCATGTGGGACGAGCGTCTGACTACAGTAGAAGCCAATCGTACTTTAATGGAAGCCAGTGTGCGCAGAGAGAACCGTAAGCAGTATCTGGATCAGCTGGCTGCTGTTTTTATTTTACAGGGATATCTGGATTCCCTGTCCTGTTAGGAGAATAAACAAATGGAAAAAATCAAATTTCAGCTCGAGGACGGAACAGTAGCGGAGTTTTATGTAGAAGAGCAGACCAGGATCGGAGGAACGGCTTATCTTCTGGTATCTGACTCTATGGACGATGAGGCGACGGCCTATATTTTTAAAGATGTGTCAGAAGATGACAGTCAGGAAGCCTGCTATGAGATGGTCGAGAACGAGGACGAACTGCAGGCAGTTTTTAAAGTATTTGAACAGATGTTAGATGACGTAGACCTTGAAATGTAGCATGGAGGTGTAATGCTTGAGTAACGAAAATAACAACCAATTTAGTAATGAAGTGCGTGAGAATCATGAGGGACAGTCCGGATATAAGAGACCGTATAAAAAGAATTATAAATTCAAACCACAGCACAGAAACTCTCATGGAAGAAAACCGATGCAGGACCGTAAAGCACCGGCAGACAAAGAAAAGAGTGGAAAGCCAGTACCGTTTAAGGATTCTGTAAAGAATGCTTCCCGCAGATCTAAGAAACCAACATCCAAATTAAAGATCATTCCACTTGGCGGTCTGGAGCAGATCGGAATGAATATCACAGCATTTGAGTACGAGGATAGCATCGTAGTAGTAGATTGCGGACTTGCTTTCCCGGAAGATGACATGCTGGGAATCGATCTTGTAATCCCGGATGTTACCTATTTAAAAGAGAATATTTCCAAAGTAAAAGGTTTTGTGATCACACATGGACATGAGGATCACATCGGTGCACTGCCATATGTACTCAAGGACGTAAATGTACCGGTTTATTCCACAAAGCTTACCATTGCTCTGATCGCAAACAAGCTGAAAGAACACAATATGACCCGCACCACCAAGTTAAAAGAAGTAAAACATGGACAGGTCATCAACCTTGGAGATTTCTCCATTGAATTTATCAAGACAAACCACAGTATCCAGGATGCATCTGCACTTGCAATCTATTCACCGGCTGGTATCGTCGTTCACACCGGTGACTTCAAAGTAGATTACACACCTGTATTTGGAGATGCGATCGACCTGCAGCGTTTCGCTGAGATTGGTAAGAAAGGTGTACTGGCACTGATGTGTGACAGTACCAACGCTGAACGAAGCGGCTTCACTATGTCCGAGCGTTCTGTCGGTCATGTATTTGATAATCTTTTTAATGAATATAAGACAAACAGAATCATTATCGCGACTTTTGCGTCTAACGTAGACCGTGTACAGCAGATCATCAATACTGCATACCGTTTCGGACGTAAGGTTGCAGTAGAAGGCCGCAGTATGGTAAATGTTATCACAACTGCAGCAGAACTTGGATACCTCCGTATCCCGGATCAGACACTGATCGAGATCGACCAGGTGAAGAACTATCCGGATGAGCAGGTAGTTCTAATCACAACCGGAAGCCAGGGTGAATCCATGGCAGCGCTTTCCCGTATGGCGGCAAATATCCATAAGAAGATTGTGATCAAGCCGAATGATACTATTATCTTCAGTTCCAATCCGATCCCTGGAAATGAGAAAGCCGTATCCAAGGTTATCAACGAACTTTCCATGAAAGGTGCCAAAGTTATCTTCCAGGATGTTCACGTTTCCGGACATGCCTGCCAGGAAGAGATCAAGCTGATCTATTCTCTGGTAAAACCGAAATATGCGATCCCGGTTCATGGCGAGTACAGACACCTGACAGCTCAGAAGAATGTAGTCGAGGAACTTGGAATTCCGAAAGAGAACATCTTTGTTCTTGCATCCGGTAATATCCTGGAACTTGACAGCCAGAGTGCACAGGTGACAGGAACTGTACACACCGGAGCCATTCTTGTGGATGGACTTGGCGTTGGTGATGTAGGAAACATTGTTCTCCGTGACCGCCAGCATCTTGCTGAGGACGGAATCATGATCGTTGTGGTAACTTTAGAGCGCCACAGCAATGTGATCCTTGCAGGACCGGACATCGTATCCCGTGGTTTCGTATATGTAAGAGAATCCGAGGATCTGATGGATCATGCGAGAGAAGTAGTAGAGAATGCACTGGATTCCTGTCTGGAACGCAATATCACAGACTGGGGCAAGATCAAAACAGTAGTAAAAGATGCGCTTAGCGAATTCTTATGGAAACGCACAAAGAGAAGTCCGATGATCCTGCCTATTATCATGGAGGCATAAAATGGAACCAAACACAATAGAGGAAAGTATTAACGGACTTTTAGAGGCAATCAAAGAGAGTCCGGAATATCTGGAATTTCGTAAGCAGAGTGAACTTCTGGAAAAGGATCCGGAACTGAAAGCAAGAGTAGATGCATTCAGAGCGGATAACTACAGAGTCCAGAATGAATGCGATTCCGACAATCTGTTTGAAGTTGTAGAGCAGATGGGAAAAGAATCTGCAGAACTGCGCAGACATCCACTGGTAAATGCTTATCTGGATGCAGAACTTGCGCTTTGCAAGATGATGCAGAGGATCTGCGTGAAAGTAGCAGAAGGCATTGACATGGATGTGCCGATTGCGTAACTATGAAAGGAAATAAATTATGAGTGATACCAAAGAACGTGCAGGTGCGGCAGGCGTTGTTGTAGCTGGAGTATTTTTTAAGATCGCACTTTATGTTTGTGTGGTAGTGCTACTTTTCTGGGTGGGAAGAGCTTCATTCCAGTTCGGACATGATGTCTTTAACCAGCAGGCCATGAGCCCGGGAGAGGGACAGGAAGTCACAGTAGTAATTAAAGAAGACGCTTCCCTGTATAAGATTGCCAAAACTCTTCAGAAGAAAGGTCTTGTCAAGAGTGCACCGGTATTTTATGTGCAGGAGAGATTGTCTGCTTACCATGGCAAGCTTCAGCCGGGAACTTATCTCTTAAGTACTGCATATACACCGAACCGTATTATGGGAATCCTGGCAGGAGATGACGAACAGGAAGGGGTAAGTGATTCGTGATAGTTGATGAACGAATGCGTACCTATATCAATTCACTGGATATGGGAAATACACCGTTTCTGGAGGAACTGGAACAGTATGCCATCAGAGAACGGGTTCCTATTATCCGAAGAGAAATGCAGAGTTTTATAAAGATGTTTCTGGCTTTGAACCAGCCGAAACGTATTCTGGAGGTGGGGACAGCCATTGGCTTCTCCACACTTCTTATGTGTGAATATGGCCCGCAGGATCTGGAAATCGTTACCATTGAGAATTATGAGAAAAGAATTCCCATTGCAAAAGAGAATTTCCGCAAAGCCGGCCGTGAGTCACAGATCACTCTGCTGGAAGGAGACGCAGGACAGATATTAAAAGAACTGGAAGGTCCTTTTGATATGATCTTCATGGATGCCGCAAAAGGACAGTATATCAACTGGCTTCCTGATGTGATGCGTCTGATGCAAAAGGGCGGCGTTCTTATTTCCGACAATGTGCTTCAGGAGGGAGATATCATAGAATCTCATTATCTGGTGGAGCGCAGAAACAGAACCATATATAAACGGATGCGAGAGTATCTGTATGAACTGAAACATAATCCATCCCTGATAACTTCGATCATTCCGTTGGGAGACGGGGTTACAGTCAGTGTGAAACAGGAGTGAACAATATGAGAAAAATAGAATTGCTGGTTCCGGCAAGCAGCCTTGAAGTATTAAAGATTGCTGTTATTTTCGGAGCAGATGCAGTATATATCGGAGGAGAAGCTTTCGGACTGAGAGCCAAAGCAAAGAATTTCTCTCATGATGATATGAAAGAGGGAATCGCTTTTGCTCATGAGCACGGGGTAAAAGTTTATGTAACGGTAAACATCCTGGCTCACAATTATGATCTGCCGGGTGTCAGAGAATATCTCACAGAACTGAAAGAACTGAAGCCGGATGCTTTGATCATCGCTGATCCGGGAATCTTTATGTATGCGAAAGAAATCTGTCCGGAGATCGAGCGCCATATCAGTACACAGGCGAACAATACCAATTATGAAACTTATCGTTTCTGGTACAATCTGGGAGCAAAACGTGTAGTAACAGCCAGAGAACTTTCTCTTGCTGAGATCAGAGAGATCAGAGAGCATATCCCGGATGATATGGAAATTGAGACATTTATTCATGGAGCTATGTGCATTTCCTATTCCGGAAGATGTCTGCTCAGCAATTATCTGGCAGGACGAGACGCAAATCAAGGAGCCTGTACTCATCCGTGCCGCTGGAAATATTCCATCGTGGAAGAGAAACGTCCGGGAGAATATATGCCGGTATTTGAGAATGAGAGAGGCACTTATATTTTTAATTCAAAAGATCTCTGCATGATCGAGCATATGGACGATATCATAAACAGCGGAATCGACAGCCTGAAGATTGAAGGTCGTATGAAAACCGCACTCTACGTAGCAACTGTTGCCAGAACTTATCGCAAGGCAATCGACGACTATATGGAGAGTCCTGAGAAATATCAGGCAAACATGCCATGGTATCAGGAACAGATTTCCAACTGTACTTACAGACAGTTTACAACCGGATTTTTCTATGGAAAACCGGATGAGAATACACAGATCTACGACAATAACACTTATCAGAAAGAATATACTTATCTGGGCTTTGCAGAGGCAGTAGATGAACGCGGCTATGCACAGATCACTCAGAGAAATAAATTCTCTGTAGGTGAAACCATCGAGATCATGAAACCAGACGGACAGAACGTATCTATTGTTGTAAAGGGAATCTATGATGAAGAGGGCAATCCAATGGAGAGTGCACCTCACGCACAGCAGAAACTGTTCATTGATCTGGGAACAGAAATCCAGGTTTATGATTTATTGAGAAGAGCAGAATAAAAATAAACGCAGCCAACAAAGTTAACGTTGGCTGCGTTTACTGTATCTGGGGAAAAAGTCCGCGAAGCTTTTGCAGAGCTGTTTTCTCAATTCTGGAGACATAAGAACGGCTGATACACAGCTTCCGGGCAATCTCACGCTGAGTTTCCTCTTCCATGCCAAACAGCCCATAGCGGTAACAGATCACCTGATATTCCTTATCAGACAGGATTTTTTTCAGAGATTTCAGAAGATAAGAAGTATTTTCCCTTATATAACAATCCTCCACAATATCTACCGGCGTACTCTCGATCACATCCAACAGATTAATCTCATTTCCCTCTTTGTCCGTTCCAATCGGTTCATACAGCGACACTTCCCTTGAATGTTTCTTTTTAGACCTGAAGTACATCAGCAGCTCATTTTCTATACACCTTGCAGAATACGTAGATAATCTTGAAGATTTCTGCGGATTAAAAGTAGTAACCGCCTTGATCAGTCCGATAGTACCAATTGAGATCAGATCGTCTGTATCTTCACCGGTTCCCTGGTACTTTTTCACCACATGGGCGACCAGCCGGAGATTATGCTCGATCAGGATATTCTTTGCCTGAGAATCACCCTCCTGATACTTTTGAAGATAATATTTTTCCTGGGATAGGGACAAAGGTTTCAAAAAAGCCTTCAAATGCTTACCTCGAAGGGGATTTCTATATAGTTTATGTCGAGGACAGGATGTTTGTGCTTTTCCTGCTTTTACCTTTTACAGTTATTTTACCGACTCTATACAATAGTATGATAGCAGTTTTTATTTTTTGCTGTTATGATAAAAAAGAATTGTGTTCAGGCATTAATAATCTGGAACAGATGATTAATGAAATTCAGAATATAACATCAGATTAAGTAAAAAGAATAAAGGATGCAATAAGAAAATTCCGAGACATCAGAAGAGGAGAAATAATATATGAAATACAAAGAAATAGAAAATAATAAAGAGATTAACGCATATCTTCAGAAAGGAAATGAAAACCTGGGCCAGATTGGTTTTACAGATCATTCGAAAGCGCATTGTGTACAGGTAGCACATCAGGCAGGAAAAATCCTGAAACGGATGGGATATTCAGAACATGAAATTGAACTTGCAAAGATTGCAGGATATATGCATGATATTGGAAATGTGATCAACAGAACCCATCATGCAGAATATGGTGCGCTTCTTGCAAATGATCTGCTGAAAGAAACCGATATGTCTCTGGAAGACAGAATAACAGTGATTGCAGCAATTGGTAATCATGATGAATCAACTGGAAGTCCTGAGGATGTCATTTCAGCAGCACTTATCATAGCGGATAAAACAGATGTAAGAAGAAGCCGTGTACGCCAGAAGGAAAAATCAGCATATGATATTCATGACCGTGTAAATTATGCAGTTACAGATTCCAAACTGAAAATTGCGGAAGATAAGTCAGTTATTGCATTGAATCTTCAGATTGATGAAAATATCTGTTCTATGTATGACTATTTCGAAATCTTCCTTGAACGTATGATGCTTTGCAGAAAATCAGCGGAAATACTTGGAACAACTTTTAAGCTGACAGTAAATGGACGGAAAGTTTTGTAGAATTGCGTAGTACATTTCGTCCAGGACTCATTTAAATTAAAAGAGAATAGATGAAAATAGAGAAATTTATTGAAAGAGATGTCCGTAAAAAAGTATCTCTTTTTTTATATTGATTTTTGTAGCGGATGTTTTAAATGTGCATTGAGAAATCAGAATGACTACAGTATAATGAATGAAGAATTTAACCAAACTGCGGAGCAGTTATTTGGTTATGAGCAAGTAGCGAAGTGGATGATTTTATCCGCTTGACCAAAAACTGAAAAACAGTTATTCGATCATGAGCAGGTTATGAAGCGGACGATTTTACCTGCCTGACTACAATACAATAGGAGAAATACATGAAAATATATTTAGCCCCTCTTGAGGGAATTACAGGATACACATATAGAAGAGCACTTTACCAGTGCTTTGGAGGTTTTGACAAATATTTTATCCCATTCATTCTTCCAAACCAGAAAGGCCATCTCAGCACCAGAGAAAAGAAAGACATCATGCCTGAGAATAATGAAGGCATGTATGCAGTCCCGCAGATCCTGACAAAGAATGCAGAGGATTTTATCCAGACAGCGGAAACTCTGCAGGAATATGGCTACAATGAAGTAAACCTGAATCTCGGCTGCCCGTCAAAGACGGTTGTGACGAAAGGCAGAGGTGCAGGTTTTCTGGACAGACCAGATGAATTGGACAAATTTTTGGATGAGATTTTTAATAAATGTGATATGAAAATTTCCATTAAGACCCGCCTGGGTATGGATGATCCGGAAGAATTTGAAGACCTTTTGACGATTTATAACAAATATCCACTGGAAGAACTGATCGTTCATGCAAGAGTACAGAAAGATTATTACAAAAATACGCCTCGTCTGGAAACATTCGGAGAGGCAGTGGAACGCGCAAACAGCTCGGTGTGCTACAACGGGGATATTGTCACTGTAGAGAATTGCACCAGATTAAAAGAAATGTTTCCAACACTGGACTGTATCATGACAGGCAGAGGAACCTTGAAGAATCCGGCATTGGCAAGAGAAATTCGCGGTGGTGCACCTGCATCAAAAGAGGAAATACGCAGGTTCCATGATATCATGTACCAGGAATATTGTGAAGATCTTTCCGGAGACAGAAATATTCTGTTCCGTATGAAAGAATTATGGTCTTATCTGGCACCAATGTTTACCAATAATAAGAAATATGCGAAAAAGATAAAGAAAGCCGAGAAATGTGCAGTGTATGAAAATGCAGTCAGGGAACTGTTCAGCTGTGAGCAATTGATCAGAGAATCTGAAAAATATTTCCATTCATGATCCGTTCTGGTCCAAACACGTAGACCTGGTAAGAAATGCGATCATTCCATATCAGTGGGAGGCTATGAATGACAGGATCCCTGATGCGGAATCCAGTCATTGTCTGGAGAATTTTGAGATTGCAGCAGGTAGAAAGACAGGGGAATTTTACGGGGCTGTTTTTCAGGATACAGATGTAGCGAAATGGCTGGAAGCAGTTGGCTTTTCCCTGGCATGCTATCCGGATGAGGCACTGGAAAAAACAGCAGATGAAGTGATCGACCTTATTGCAGAAGCGCAGTGTGAGGATGGATATATTAATACATATTATACGATCAAAGAGCCGGGAAAACGCTGGACAGATCTTTGTGAAGGACATGAATTATACACAGCAGGACATCTGATCGAGGCAGCAGTTGCTTATTATGAAGGAACAGGAAAGAAGAAATTTTTGGACTGCGTGAGCAAATTTGCAGATCTCATCTGTGATACGTTTGGAACAGAAGAAGGCAAGATCCACGGCTATCCTGAGAGCTGTGCATCTATCGGACTGGCTCTGTTTGGCCTGAGAATGGCACAGATCACAGGAGAAAGTCAGTACATTGATGTGGCTGAGCGTGCATTGTATAATACCGTTCTTGCGGGAATCGCATTGGATGGAAAGAGCTTTTTCTATGTAAATCCTCTGGAAGTATGGCCGCCTGCATGCATGGAAGGAACATCGAAGAAACATGTAAAACCAATCCGTCAAAAATGGTTTGGCGTGGCATGCTGTCCTCCGAATATTGCAAGAACACTTGCATCTCTCGGACAGTATATCTATGCAGAGAACTCGAAGAAAAAAGAGTTATATGTTAATCTCTTTGTATCCAATGAGACAGAACTCGACTGGAATGAAAACAAGATTTCCGTGAAACTTCAGACAGAATTTCCGTGGGTAAATACTTATAGTCTTGAAATAAAGAATGTACCGGAAGGAGAAATGGATTTGTTGCTTCGTGTACCGGATTATGCACAGGATTATCAGGTAACAGCAGACGGAAATATGTATGAAGAAAATAAAGAACTGGAAAAAGGCTACCGCAGAGTTCATGTAGAAAAAGACACAAGAATAGAAGTAAGCTTTGCAGCACCGGCTAAATTTGTTTACGCGAATCCACAGGTACGTGCAGATTCGGGAAAAGCAGCAATTGTTCGTGGACCGCTGGTATACTGTCTGGAAGAAATTGATAATTCACAAAATCTTCCGGCCGTTTTTGTGGACACAGATACAGCTCTGGAAGAAGAGAAATCTGATCTTTTTGGCGGAATCGTGACTGTAAAAGCCAGAGGAAAGAAGATTGTAGAATCCTCTGTTTCTAACAGCCTGTACAGCGGACAGAAACCACAGCTGGAAGACGTAGAACTGACAGCAATCCCGTATCCTTACTGGAATAACAGAGGAGAGGGTGAAATGCTTGTGTGGATGAAAGAACTCAGACCGTAAATAAGATACCCCTTAAACAGACAGGAAAACAATCCTGATCTGATAAGGGGTATTTTTTTGAAAAATTTAAAGTGAAAATAATCTATGACTTGAGTGTAGATGCGGAAGCACTTTTCTGGAAGATTGAACTTGAAAATAATATACAAAAGAAGATTCAGATCACAGACTTTGGTATTTGGGTATCGTTTGCATATGTGATGTTCCGGGATAAGAATGTGCTCAGAAATATTCATAATTCAGCAGCAGTTTTTCCATCCATCTCTACAGACTATACAAAGTTAAGTATGGTAAGAAGAGACGGAACAGGCACGAATCTCGGACTCTATCAGGTGAAAGGAAAAACAAAATCAGTCGGAACTTACTGCGACTATGAAAATCTTTTCTTCGAGAATGTCTCTCCTTCTCTGGATGGTATGCTGTTTCATAAGTTATATCTGGCAGGCGGATATCCGCAGGACTTTAAGAACAATGACTGGATTTATGAGAAAGACGGATTTATACTGGAAGCCGGGGAAACCAAAATCTGGGAGTACGTGATCAGCGTGAATCAGGGTGAAAATGACTTCTATCAGGAAGGTCTCAAATGGAAACACCCGAGAGTAGAATACACTCCGCTGAACATTATCGGGGAGGGTACGAGGGTATCTGTAGAAGTGCCGGAAGGACTTGAGATAGCCAGTGCAGAAGCTCATTATAAGGAAGGTAATCTTATTAAGAAACTTTCCATCCCGGTATGCAAAGATCCAGCAGTATGCAAAGAATCAGCGGTATGTAAAGAACTAGCAGTATACGAAGAAAAAGCAATATGTGAAGACACAAAGATTTGTACAGACACAAAAAGGTGCAAAAATACAGAGAACTGTAAAGTCTCTGTGAAAACAGAAAAATATAATTTGATATTCAAGCTTGCTGCCATGGGTGAACACAAAGTCGTGATCAGGTTTACAGACAATACAGAGGATTTCGTAGTCCTGAATGTGATGGACAAAATCGACAAAGTGATTGAGGAACGTGTAGAATATATCTGCGATAGCCTGTACCATAATGAGAATGAAAATCCTCCATATGCCTTTGAACCAGTCTCCAATCAGGGAGAATCTCTCGGAAAGGCAAACCTTGTTTTGCAGAAGAATATTTTTGGAAAACTGGATGCCAGTCAGGTGCAGAAAGTAGAGAAGTGTGCAGTTAATTATGTGCGCTCGAAATGGTTTATCGATGGAGATTTTAGGAAACCGAGGAAACTGTACGGCGATTTCTACCGCTGTATGGATTTCGAATATATCACACATTTGTTTTATCTGCTTTCAGAGTTTGACGACAGTGCTTTAGCATTAAATACTGCAGATACCTATCTGGAATGGGCTGCAGATGTATTCGAATTAAGAGTAAATCCGGATCTTCACGAAGAAGAACGCGGTAAGGAAGAGGCACAGATGCTGGGCGTATATTTTCTGTACTTCAAGAGACTTCTTGACAAACTTAAAGCCAAAGGAATGACAGAAAAGTATAATAAAATCCAGTCTCTCTGGGAGAAAGTAATGGACAGAGTTGCCGCTGAGACAGAAACTTATAAAGCGGCGATTACCGAACATTTTTACGACAATGCAGGATTCGGCCCGACAGCCGGAGCTCTATGTGAAAGCGGCAGAGGCGAAAGTGCAGAGAAGTATGGAGATCTCGGGAAAATTTCAAAGCTGGTAGGTTTCAACTCAGAGATATATTTCTCAAACTGTTTTAAAAAGTATATGGAGATTTCTCCGAAGAATTATAGAAAGAAATATGAGAATAAAATTTGAAAAGGGATTGTTCAAAAAATTTTCTGAAGAGGCGTTGGAAATTGTAAATCCGTTGGCATGATTAGGTAAGTTGGTCATGTTGGCGGATTTTTTATCTGCAGAAATATATCGTGATTATGCTATGAAAATATAAGATAGTTTTTAAGAATTTTGCTTAACTGAACCTAGATTATTCGCGGAACAGCCGTGAAACCGGCTGAAAGCCGCATAGTTACTGTGTTTTAACAGTATATTGCTTTTCACCTATCAAGTGAATGAAAAAAGAGCATCCATTTGTGGTAAAATTAAGGTGTTCGAAGCCATTAATAATACAAACAAAGGAGCC
>NZ_JBQHWS010000035.1:0-32383 GCF_052063845.1 Blautia sp. HCP3S3_D9 | reverse complement strand
TATTCTTTTACATACAGTACACAATCCTTTCCATACTGTGCACACAACTTCACAATTGCAGATCCTACGATCGCGCCATCAGACTGTGCCGCCATTTTCTTCGCCTGCTCTGGTGTGGAGATTCCGAATCCTACTGCACATGGAATGTCTTTTGCAGCTTTTACCAGTTTCACCATTGCGCCGATATCTGTAGTGATATTTGTTCTGGTTCCTGTAACGCCGAGTGAGGATACGCAGTATACAAACCCTTCTGCTTCTTTTGCGATCTGTGCGATTCTTTCATGAGAAGTCGGTGCGATCAGAGAGATCAGGTCAAGGCCATATTTTTTGCATACAGTGTCAAATTCCTCTTTCTCTTCAAATGGTACATCCGGCAGGATCAGTCCATCCATACCGATCTCTGCTGCTTTCTTAATGAAACGTTCTGTTCCATAAGAAAATACTACGTTTGCGTAAGTCATAAACACCATCGGAATGGAACTGTTCTTTCTTATATTAAGTACCATATCAAATACTTTATCGGTAGTCACTCCACCGGAAAGTGCTCTTACATTTGCTCCCTGGATCACCGGGCCTTCTGCTGTCGGGTCGGAGAATGGGATTCCAAGTTCGATCAGGTCTGCACCTGCCTCTTCCATTGCGTATACAAGCTGTTCTGTTACTTCCAGAGACGGATCTCCGCAGGTAATGAACGGGATAAATGCTTTTCCTTTTTCAAATGCTTCTGTAATTCTCTTATTCATGAATATCCTCCCCTCTGTAACGTGCGATTGCTGCGCAGTCTTTATCTCCACGTCCGGAGATTGTGATGACTACGATCTGGTCTTTGCTCATCTGTGGAACAATCTTCTTTGCGTAAGCTACTGCATGAGCGCTCTCGATTGCAGGGATGATTCCCTCTGTTCTGGAGAGGTATTCAAATGCTTCTACTGCTTCTTCGTCTGTGACTGGTACATATTCAGCACGTCCTGTGTCATAGAGATGTGCATGTTCCGGTCCGATTCCCGGGTAGTCCAGACCTGCGGAAATGGAGTATACCGGTGCGATCTGGCCGTATTCGTCCTGGCAGAAGTAGGATTTCATTCCGTGGAAGATTCCCAGTTTGCCGGTTGCGATGGTTGCTGCTGTCTCTGCTGTGTTTACACCGCGGCCTGCTGCCTCGCATCCGATCAGACGGACGTCTTTGTCATTGATGAAGTTGTAGAATGTTCCGATTGCATTGGAGCCGCCGCCTACACATGCGAGAACTGCATCCGGAAGTCTGCCCTCTTTCTCAAGGATCTGTTCTTTGATTTCTTTGGAAATGACTGCCTGGAAATCACGGACAATTGTCGGGAATGGGTGCGGGCCCATTACGGAGCCGAGTACATAATGAGTATCGGAAATACGATTTGTCCACTCTCTCATTGTCTCAGAAACAGCATCTTTCAGTGTTGCTGTACCGGAGGTAACTGCGTTAACCTTTGCTCCGAGAAGGCGCATTCTGTATACGTTTAATGCCTGACGTTCTGTGTCTTCTTTTCCCATGAAGATTTCACATTCCATACCCATGAGAGCTGCTGCTGTTGCTGTGGCTACACCGTGCTGTCCTGCACCTGTTTCTGCAATGACACGGGTTTTACCCATTTTCTTGGCAAGGAGTACCTGGCCAAGTACGTTGTTGATCTTGTGGGCGCCTGTGTGGTTTAAATCTTCTCTCTTTAAGTATACTTTTGCGCCGCCAAGGTCTTCTGTCATGTGGGATGCAAAGTAGAGACGGGATGGTCTTCCTGCATATTCGTTCAGAAGCTCTGTGAGTTCTGCATTAAATTCCGGATCATCTTTGTAGTGGTTGTAGGCTTCTTCCAGTTCGATGACAGCGTTCATTAATGTTTCCGGTATGTACTGTCCTCCGTGGATGCCGAATCTTCCTTTTGACATCTGTGTATCCTCCTTGTATATCTAATTATGGTAATAATAAAATCCAGTTTCTATTGTTTTTCAAATCTATATAGGATTCTTCTAATTTCTTACTTCCTATTACTTTTTACAATTGAAGCAGAATACTTTCTTAATTTACTCAAAGCAGAACATTTATCTGGCTTTATCTAAGCTTTTTGCATTCTGTTCTATATCTTATTATTTTTATGCACCAGATTCACTGCTTCCAGTATTTTCTGTCTGTCCTTTACACCCTCTGTCTCTACGCTGCTGCTTAAATCTACCGCATAAGGACGGATCATATGAACTGCCTGTTCAAGGTTCTCAGGGCCGAGGCCTCCTGCAAGGAAAAATGGTCTGGTTATCTCCGGGATCAGGGACCAGTTAAAGGTCTTACCGGTTCCGCCGCCTCCCTGATCCAGCAGGATGTAATCTGCAGGGCTTTGCAATGCCTGTTCGATATCCTGAGCTGTTTTTATGGAAAAGGCTTTGATGACCTGGTGTCCGGTGCTTTTCTGGATCCTTCGGATGTAGTCATCATCTTCCTGTCCGTGGAACTGCGCGATCTGGATGGTTCCGTCAAGAAGCAGTTCCTCTACCCTTTCCGGGGAAGCGTTTACAAAAACACCTACCGGGATAATGTCCGGGTGCAGGTTTGCGATAAGAGTTCTTACCTGGTCACCTGTGACATTTCTGGTGCTTTTGGGAAATTCTATGATAAATCCGCAGTAGTCTGGTTTTGCCTCGTTTACATATGTAATGTCTTCCGGGCGTTTCAGACCGCAGATTTTAATTTTTGTTCTTTGCTGTTGTTCTTTATTCATATCAATTCCTCTACAGATGATACTCAAATTGAAAGTTTTCAACCATTCTGAATTTGCTGATAAACTTTTAACTGAATCAGCTTGCAAATGTTCACTTAACTTATAATATAGTTTCAGCAAATCAGAAAGCTACTTATTTCAATTATTCATGAGCAATATGCTGTAGTAAGTATTACCGTTTTAATGTAATGGACTGCCATTCAGACTTTCCAGCGCTGCTTTCTTATCCGGGCTTCGCATAAGTGTTTCACCGATCAATACGGCATCTACCTGATTTTCATAAAGAAGTTTGATATCGTCCGGGGTACGGATTCCGCTTTCAGAGACAAAGACTACATTGTCCGGTGCCATTTTTCTCAGGCGAATACTGTTGTTCATATCTACCTGGAATGTTCTGAGGTCGCGGTTGTTTACTCCGACAATCTCTGCCCCCAGATTTAAGGCTCTGTCTACTTCGTACTCATCATGTGCTTCTACCAGCGCATCCAGCCCCAGCTCTTTTGCAAGCTGTCTGTAGGCTCTCAGTGCACCGTCATCGAGGATTGCGCAGATAAGAAGTACTGCAGATGCTCCCAGGGACTTTGCCTGGTAGATCATATATTCATCTACTGTGAAATCCTTTCTGAGCACCGGAATCTGTACGGTAGCTACGATTTCTTTCAGGTACTGGTCAGATCCCTGGAAATAGAAAGGTTCTGTGAGGCAGGAGATTGCGCTTGCACCTGCCTGTTCATATTCCTGCGCGATCGCCAGATATGGAAAATCCGGTGCGATCAGACCCTTGGACGGGGACGCTTTCTTTACTTCGCAGATATAGGACATGCCATCCTTCTGCAGTGCCTGCAGGAATGTCATTTTCTGTGATGCGGTTTTGTTGATCTCCTGGATTCTGTTCTCCAGTTCGGATATGGAAACCTGTGCTTTTTCTTTTGCGATCCGTTCAGTTGTTCTGGCTGCGATTTCTTCTAATATATTCTTCATAAGCTTTATGATTATTCTTTCATATTCTTTGTTTCGCTGTTACTTTTTATTTATGACCTCTATCATCACATTATTTTTCACTATGTATTCCCAACGTTTCTATCTATAAATACAAGTCAATAATGTAATAAATAATATCAGGAAGTTCACCAGAGTTATTTATTTGTCTCTTCCACAAATTCTTCCAGTTTCTTCAGTGCCGCTCCGCTGTCGATAAGGGATTCCGCAAGTTTCACACCTTCTTCTATGGAAGCTGCTTTTCCTGCGATATAAAGTGCTGCACCTGCATTTAAGCAGACTGCCTGACGCTTCGGTCCTCTTTCTTCGCCTTTTAAAATTGCTTTGGTAATCTCTGCATTCTCTGCAGGAGTGCCGCCTGTGAGAGCGCCTTTCTCGCATTTCTCATAACCAAACTGCTCCGGTGTGATCTCGTAGGATGTGAATTTGCCATCCTTGATCTCGCATACAGATGTCGGTGCACACATGGAAATCTCATCCAGGCTGTCCTGTCCGTAAACAACCATTCCTCTGTTTACACCAAGGTTTGCCATTACCTGTGCAAGTGGCTCTACCAGTGCCTGATCATAAACGCCCATCAGTTCCATGTTTGCGCCTGCCGGGTTGCTTAACGGTCCAAGAATGTTAAATACGGTTCGGATACTCAGTTCTTTTCGGATCGGTGCTACGTATTTCATGGCGATGTGGTAGTTCTGTGCAAATAAGAAGCAGGTGTTGATCTTCTTCAGAATCTCTGCGCTGCGTTCCGGTGTTAATGTGATCTTGACGCCAAGTTCTTCCAGAACATCTGCTGCACCTGATTTGGAGGATGCTGCTCTGTTTCCGTGTTTGGCAACCGGAACACCGCCTGCTGCGATCACCAGGGAAGAAGTGGTGGAAATGTTAAAGGAGTTTGATCCGTCTCCGCCTGTACCTACGATTTCCAGAACATCCATGTCGTGGAGAAGTTTGATACAGTGTGCTCTCATGCCTGCTGCAGAAGCTGTGATCTCGTCAATGGTCTCTCCTTTTAAGGATAAAGCTGTAAGATAGGCGGACATCTGTACAGGTGTTGCCTGACCGCTCATGATCTCGTCCATTACAGTTTCTGCTTCTGTGTATGTTAAGTCCTGTTTCTTTGATAATTTGATAATGGCTTCTTTAATCATTTCTTACTACCTCCATGAAATTCTCTATCATTACTCTGCCGTCCGGTGTCATTACAGATTCAGGATGAAACTGTACTCCGAAGACAGGATATTTCGTATGTTCCACTGCCATGACCTCGCCGTCCTCTGACTCTGCAGTCACTTTCAGTTCCTCCGGCAGAGTATCTTTCAATGCTGCCAGAGAATGATATCTGGCTGCTGCAAAAGTATCCGGCAGTCCTTTGAAAAGCTGGCTTTCACATGTTTTGTACATCAGTTTTTTCTTTCCATGCATCAGTTCTTTTGCATAAGATACAGTTCCGCCAAAGGCTTCGCAGATAGACTGATGTCCCAGACATACACCAAGGATTGGGATCTTTCCTACAAATTCTTTGATGACCGGGATGCAGATGCCTGCGTCTTCCGGACGTCCTGGACCAGGGGATAAAATGATGGCTTCCGGTTTCATCTCTGCGATTTCTTCCAGTGTACACTCATCGTTTCTCACTACCTTGATGTCCGGCTCTACTGCTCCGATGAGCTGATATAAGTTATAGGAAAAGCTGTCATAATTATCGATCAGTAATATCATTCTAATCCCTCCTGTGCCTGTTCAATTGCCTGTACCACGGCTCTTGCCTTGTTGCAGCATTCCTGGAATTCTTTTTCCGGAACACTGTCTGCCACGATTCCGGCTCCGGAGCGGATACAGATTTCTCCATTCTTTTTGTAGACCAGTCGGATGGCAATGCAGGTATCCAGGTTTCCTGCGAAATCCAGATAACCGATGGCGCCACCGTAGATTCCTCGTTTGCTCTGTTCCAGTTCTTCGATGATCTGGCAGGCTCTGAATTTCGGTGCTCCGGAAAGGGTTCCTGCCGGAAGTATGGAGTCTACTGCGTCTACCGCATCTTTATCATCCCGGATGATTCCTGTTACTGTAGAGCCCAGATGCATAACATGGGAAAAACGTTCTACGCAGAGGTATTTCTCTACTTTTACGGTTCCGATCTTGCTGATCTTTCCGATATCATTTCTGCCAAGATCCACCAGCATGTTGTGCTCTGCCAGTTCTTTCTCGTCTTTGAGAAGTCCCTCTTCAAGAGCTTTATCCTCTTCTCTTGTCTTTCCTCTTGGTCTGGTTCCTGCCAAAGGGAAAGTACTCAAAGTGCCGTTCTCCAGTTTCGCAAGTGTTTCAGGTGAAGCACCTGCAAGTTCGATGTCATCGCTGGAGAAGTAGAACATATACGGTGACGGGTTCGTTGCACGGAGAACACGATAAGTATCGAACAGGCTTCCTGTTGCTTTTGCACGCATCGGATTAGAAAGTACTACCTGGAAAATATCGCCCTCTTTGATGTAGTGTTTGGCTTTCTCCACCATGTCTGCGTATTTTTCTTTCGGGAACTTCGGCTGGATCTCGGACTGAAGTTTCAGTGGTTCGAATTCCATGTGCTCCCCGTTTCGGATGAGCTGTGCCATTTCCTCTAATTTCTTTACCGCTGCTTCGTAAGATGCTTCCAGGTCATCTGTCATTACGCCGGTGATCAGGAGGACTTTCTGTTTGAAGTGGTCAAATACAATGACCTGGTCGAAAAGCATTAAGTCCATATCGCGGAAGTCCTGCTGTTCTTTGTCCTCAAGTTTCAGTTTTGGTTCGCTGTATTTGATGTAATCGTAGGAGAAATATCCTACCAATCCGCCGGTGAATGGCGGCATATTTTCCATTACAGGGGTTTTGTATTCCCGGATGATCTCGCGGAGGGTATCGCCAGGATGTTTCACCTGCTTTACAGTTTCTTCGGCATTTCCCTCAGCATCTGTTTTACGGATCTTCAGAGTGCCGTCTGTGCAGGTGATCTCCATGGATGGTTCATATCCCAGGAAAGAATATCTGCCCCATACCTCTGTCTGGCTGGCGCTTTCCAGCAGGTAGCAGTGGCGGCTGGCTTTTCGCAGGATGCGCATTACTTCTACCGGTGTGTATCTGTCTGCGTAGAGTTCTCTGCACAAAGGAATGCGACGGTATTCTTTTGTCTGTGCAAGCTGTTTGATGGTTTCTAATGTTGGATACATGGGAACACCTCCTATGGTTGATTGGTTTCTGTCCGGAGGAATAGAAAACGCCCGTCCACGACAGAATTTATGTTTCTGTCAAGGACGAGCGTATATATTTCACCCGCGGTGCCACCTTGATTTACGGTATGATCCGTACTCTTTGCGAAATACCTTCATATTTCCGGCAACTGACGTATGCCCCACGTCGCAAGATACTAAGCTGGTTCTTATTGCTTTTCACTGCGCCCTCAGCGGCCCATTTGGCAGACTGCATTTCCACCCGGCTCTCACCTACCCGGATTCTCTGTGCGCGCATGACTGCTTTGACTTCCGCTTCATCGGTTTAGTCTGTTAAATTTATAAAAAATTTACCACTGCTAACTTCATTTGTCAACCCCTAAATTTGAAATTGTTATATATTTTTATTATTTTGATAGGAAATATATAGAATTAGTATTTTTCGGCAGAAACAGATAACTTACTTAGTGAAAAAAGAAAGCGTGAAATCCACCATTTATGAATCTCACGCTTTCTGCCTGTTTTATTTATGCCCGGATATCAGATAATTTTATCTTTTATTTCTTCCGTGCTTCTTTTTTCTTAATATCAAGAATTTCTTCAGCAATCTCTACTTCGGATTTCTCATCCGGTGGAAGTACGATATTCAGGACGATTGCAAACAATGCTGCAGGCACGATTCCGGAGCCGCCGAAGATCAGTGTGATTGCCTGTGGAAGATGTGCAAGTACTGCGGAGTTTGCGCCAAGTCCATATCCAAGACCAAGTGCAACAGAAACGATGGTTACATTTCTTGGTGTTACCGGCCACTTGGTGATCAGCTGGATACCACTAACTACGATGGATGAGAACATCATAACCGCTGCACCGCCAAGTACACTCTGCGGCATAATGGAGATCAGCGCTGCAAGTTTCGGGAACAGACCGCATGCGATCAAGAAGATACCACCTGTTGCGATGGAGAAGCGGTTTACGACTTTATTCATGGCAACAAGGCCTACATTCTGGCTGAATGATGTATTTGGAAGTACGCCAAATACTGCTGCCAGTGAAGATCCAAGACCGTCACACATAACACCGCCTGAAAGTTCTTTGTCTGTAGCTTCTCTTCCAAGTCCACCCTCTGTGATACCGGAGATATCACCAACTGTCTCAACAGCTGTTACTACGAACATGATACAGATCGGGACGATAGCTTTTGCGTCAAATACCCATTTGACAGGCATGATCTTTGGTACTGCAAACCAGGATGCGCTTGCTACTTTATCCCAGTTTAATACCCATGACTTGGTTGCTTCTACAGTTGCACCTGCATCGTCTACATAGGTAAATGTGGTCGGCAGAACTGCTGACATGATGCTTACCAGTACATAACCTACGATAATACCGATCAGGATAGATGCAAAGCTTGTGAATCCTTTGGTTCCGTGTTTCAGCGCAACGATCACGATCAGAACCACAAGACCTACGAAAAGGTTCTCAAGTGATCCATAGTCTTTAGAGGAGCTTCCACCTCCAAAAGAGCCAATACCAACTGAGATCAGTGAAAGACCGATTGAAAGTACAACGGTTCCTGTTACAACAGATGGGAAAAATTTTCTCAATGGTTTGAGGAAGCTTCCCAGCACTGTCTCAAAAAGACCGCCGATAAAGGATGCTGCCATGATGGCGCCATAGGCTACTACGCCGTTTCCCATGACTCCGGCAACGCTCTGACATACGCCAATGAAACCGGAACTGGTTCCCATAACGATCGGGAGTTTACCGCCGACCGGTCCGATGGTAAATACCTGAACTAAAGTTACGATACCTGCGATGAGCATGGCATTCTGCAGAAGTGCCACCTGTAATTCTCCGCCAGGTTCGATCCCGCAGGCTGCTGTGATGATCAGAAGAGGCGTAAGGTTTCCCACAAACATGGCCAGTACATGCTGCAGACCAAGTGGGATTGCCAGTTTCAGAGGCGGCCTTCCGTCGAGATCATAAGGTGTTACTGTGTTTTTCTCTTGTTTCTCCATTCCTTTCCCTCTCTTTTGTGGATGTTAAGGCGTTTTCCGGCAAGAGGCTTTTTCATGCTATAAAAAAGATAGCTATCCCCCTGAGAATAACTACCTTGTTATCATCTCACTGCACTATTAATATAACTCTTGCTTTTACCCTTTAGTATTATAAAGGATTTGAGAAATTATGGCAATAGGTACGCAAAAATTTATGTATTAATATCAAAATATCGTTACTGTTCACTCCGTTCTCAGTAACGTAGCCAAAATTCATTCCAGATTGCCTACGGCAATGGAATTTTGGCTTGTATGTCTCGGGATTTTGGCATGAATATGCCAAAACACCTCGCGGAATAGTGATATGTAAACAGCAACAAAATATCAATAGACTTCACATCCAGACTTACTGTTTTCATGCACTACAGTGCCATATTTTTTTCTACCGCCTGCATTCTGTTTTCAAGATTTGCAACATGTTCTATCAGGTAACTGGTTTGTACTGTATTTACATGATTATTATGTGCTGCTTCTACGGCTTCATTAAATTTCTTTACCAGATAACCATGATTTTCCGCTAAGATTGAAATATTCCTATCAGTTACATTTTCAAGATGAAGTTTAACACCGTTTACTTCTTCTTTTAAATCACAAATATCTTTCTGTAACGGTTCAATAACTTTCTGAACGGTAATTTCTACCGTTTGCTTCACCGTAGTTTCCATCATTTCCTTTAACATTTGCATGTCCTTTTTATCCAACATGTTTCTCACCTCCCGACACACTCGTCTTTTCACTTCTTTTCTGCTGATTATAACAAGTCCTGGATGTTAAGTCTATTAATGTTTTGATTTTCCATATATAACCATTATTAATTTTATGTTTCTTCTTAATAGTACATTTCATAATTCTTCTGTATCATAATTATTTGCAGGGAAATATCATGAAGAAGCAGCTTTTTGAATTGGTTTATTTAGAAATGAAAAAAAGCCCATAAACCCATCCTTCAGGTTTATAGACTTATCTTTCGTAGGTAGTAGCGAGAGGGGGATTCGAACCCTCGACACCACGGGTATGAACCGTGTGCTCTAGCCAACTGAGCTATCTCGCCATTTTCTTTTAAGATATGGAACCTATAGGGCTCGAACCTATGACCCTCTGCTTGTAAGGCAGATGCTCTCCCAGCTGAGCTAAGATTCCATATTTACTGTTTTGTTGAGTGGTTTCTGTTTTTTCCTGTCTCAACTTGCTTTGCTATTATATAATGGATTTTGTCGGATGTCAACACCTTTTTTGAAACTTTTTTAATTTTTTTTATTTTTCTAATTGTTTGTACATTTTAAAATAACTCTGGCCTAAAACTTCCCAAAATACAAGCCAAACAGAGTACCTCTATAACTCGAATCACTTGAACATTCGCAAACCCCCATTGCTTATTGCTTTTTGCAATTGAGGCAGGGAATTTACTTGATTCAGTTAAAACAAACGGCTCATAGTTTCGTTAAAACGAAACCCGGAAGCAGAATTGCTCATGACAACAACTTTGTTTCCGGGTTTCTCTTTCAGGAACTGTCTTTTTTATGGAACTGATTTTTATGCGAGGTCAAAACTTTTATAAGTTCTGCCTCAAGCTCCTTTTACTATATAATTTTTATTTTGTAATCTTTACAGAAGCTTTCTGGCCTTTGCCTTTGAGAAGTTTCTGGTATGCACTTAATTTCGCTGCCGGAACTTTGATCACCGCTTTTGCAGAGATTCCCTTGAGTGCAGATGATCCTACCGTTTTCAGTGCATTCGTGCTGATTGTCATGGAAGTCAGTGCTTTGCATCCGTTAAATGCCTGTTTTCCAATTGATGTAACTTTAGACCCAATCTTGACACTCTTCAGTTTGGTGCATCCTGAGAATGCGTTATTACCGATTGCAGTTACCTGGAATGTGTAGCCATTAATCTTCACTGTTGCAGGAACAGTTACACTTGTCAGTGTTTTCTTTGTCGGAGCGTAAACGCTTACTGTTCCGTTTTTATATGCAGATTTGGTCACTTTATATTTCAGACTGCCAACAGTATATACTTTTCCCTTTGCAGGAACTGCAGCAATTTCAAAATTCTGGATTGCTGTGCCAACGTAATTACCTTTACCTGTAATGATTACAGATGCTGTAGAGCCGGCTTTTGTATTATTTGCATAGGAAACTGTGTAGTCTGTTCCCTTTTTCAGTTTCTTTCCATTCAAAATTACAGTTACAGACGGTGTAATTGCCTTGCCAGCATAGACCTGTGTCTTAACTGTAGAAATCTGTGCAGATGCAATACTATTCAGGGATTCTCCTGCGAACTCATAGTAAGCAGGAATCTCAACTGCTTTTACTTTTTCCTCATTTGACCACCAGTCCACGTAGAATGCATAACGTTTATTTCCATCAATTCCGTCACTCAATCCCTCAAACTCATCCATATTCAAATACCGTGGCATCATTACCACACGCATTTCCTCGCCTTTTTCAACAATACCAAACTGGATTCTTATTTTGTAAATAGAATCCTCTTCAGGCAGGCTGCTGTTAATTGTCACCAGATTTGACGACTCTCCCTGATATGCTTTAACATACTCCCACCATCCATTACCTTCCATTTCTTTCCAGTCATAATTATATGTCGGTAAAAAGCAGTCCTGAGCAACAGGAACCCCTGCCGCCTGTGCCGCTTTTGTATCAAAACGAATAACATTCAGACCTCTGGGATATTCTTCCTCCTCGTACTTATATTTGCCGAGATCCAAAGCCCCACCTACATATAATTTTGCTTCCTGTTTCCCATCATTTCCAAGGAAAATGTCCTGATTATATCCATCTGCAAATTCTGCACTGTTAATTTCTCCAAATTTCAGGTATGCCCCTGGCTGTCCATAAACCACAAGATCAGGATGGAATTCTGCTTTATCAAAGTTCAGATATTCAGATACGATCAGTCTGCCGCCTTCTTTTGCAGTTAGTTCCTTACAGTCAAGGCTTTTAACTACTGCATTAACAAGCTGAAGTTTGTCTGCTTTTACATTTGCATTCAGTCTGGCATCCATAAGTTCTGCTTCTCCAGCTCCCGTAAAAGTCATATTATTTGATTTTACAGAAATTCTGAAAAGAGAAAGTTTCTTACCTGCCGGTACATTTACAGATGAAATATTAACCGGAATAAAATCATCTGTATCTGTGCTTTCGTCATGATTGTTAGGACCTTCTACTTTAAGAGCTTTTACCCCATCTGGAACTGTAAGTGTACCACTGATCTTTGCTTTAGCACCAACATGTAAGAAATAATAACCATCTGTATTATTCTTTTTCTGATATGCAGTCATATATCTTTCTGCCAGTGCTGTGCTTGGTACCATTCCTATTCCCTCGCATCCGCCTTCCGGCCATTCACGTTTTCCATACGCTTCAAAAATTTCCTGTGCGGACATTCCTTCGCAGGCCTGGAACATCTCAATTCCAATGTTATTATCTTCATTCGGTCTCCAGGTTTTTCCGTCCATATCCAGCAAATAATCATTGTCCGGTACAGCAACAACAAACCTCTCGATCATTCCCAAAGCATCAACATCTGACATATCAAATTTCGCAGCAACTTTATTCTGTCCGATATCCAGCATTTCCCATTTTTCAAAATCACCCACGTACTGGATACCAATACCATATTGACCAATCCTATGCTCTCCGTTTTCTCCGTCAAATTCACCAGTTCCCCAGTCAAATGCCTTATGGAATACCGGAACTTTCTTTTCACTGTATCCTTCCATTTTAATCCATACGACCAAGTCTTCTTCTGTACGTCCGGTATCATTATAAAGATTGTAAAATTCAGAAGTGCCTCTGATATTTACATTTCTGCAATCTTTTCCAAAATGCAGATTCTCTACTCCTGAAATTCCGCCAAGAGTTGCATCCTCATAAAATACAACTGTATCATTTGATCCGCTTCCTTTAATCTCTCCTGATGTATAAAGCTGACGGAATCCAACGGTTCCCTGGCCTTCTTTAATCTCTATGGATTCTTTTTCATTTCCAACACCCCAGAATATAATGTTTCCATTTGGAGTAATGCTTCTGATCTTAACATCCTCTGAATAACCAACAAATACATTCAGTCCTGCCGGAACTACGATGTCTTCTTCTCCATTCAGATCATGAGGTATAACCAGGCAATATCCTGTATTCTCACCCTCTATGCTGTTTAGCGCATTTGAAAGAGTTGTGTCCTCGACCATTTTCATCTCTACTTCCGGTCGGTCTTCGGACTGTAAGCAATTATGATACTGTTCTTCCGTGATATATGCTACTTCATAATTTCCACTGCCCTGTTTCGCTTCCGCTGCATCGGCTAATACATCTGATTCCCCTGAAGTAAACTCATCCATTTCCGGCACTTCATCAGCTCCAAAATCTGATACATCCTCTCCTGATGTCCAGATATCCTCTGATTCTGTCAGCTCTGCCGCTGTCTCTGTTGCTTCTTCTGCCTGTACATCTGCAATCTCACCAGCAGTATCCTCTGCATCTCCTTCTGTGTTCTGCACATCCGCTGTTTCTTCTCCTGAAGAAAATTCTGCGCCCATAACTGCTGAACACTCTGCTGCAGGTGACACGCACAAAAGTGCCGCCAGTAATAAAGCAATCTGTTTCTTCTTCATACTCTTGAACCTCCTTTGTTTTGGATTAATTTATCTGTTCCTCTTTCTGAGCAACTTTCAGAATCCCTTTGGGGGATATCTTTCTGCATAAATTATTCAAATCTCTTCCGCTCAAGTCTGTCCTATACGCTAGCCTCATATTTTCCTATATATGTTCATATTATACAGTATATTTAGGATATTACGCAATTGTTTTTTGTATTTATTTTTATTTTGTCAAATTATATCGTTCCATTATGTTATATCTTAATAATTTTCAGACTCTTTTTATTATCATTTTCCACATAGATATAAAACAGCTATCCGAATTATAAAGACACTCTTAGTTAATTGACCAAGAAATTACATAATTTAAGTGCCTTAAAGTATTCCATCATTATAATTAGATTTTCATTTTTCTAAATCCCTGTACAGCAAAAAATTCCCTTTCCAAGTTTTACCGGAAAGGGAATTTCTGATTCTGTAATCTGTTTTTTGTTAATTATTCAGCATCTTCTGCTGCTTCAGTTGTCTCTGCTGTTTCCTCTGCATCAGCTGCATTGTCTGTATCTGTGCTGTCTGTTTCTTCTGCATCTGCTTCTTCAGCGTCTGCACTGTCATCAAAAGGAATTACGGCGCCGTCGTATTTCTCGTTGATGAAGTCTTTGATCTCATCAGATTTCAGTACATCTACAAGTGCCTGGATCTTTTCGCTGTCTTCGTTGCCTTCTTTTACTGCGATTACGTTTACGTATGTTTTCGCCGCTTCAGAATCGGATTTCTCATATGCAAGTGCATCTTTTCCTACTGAGAAGCCAGCTTCCAGAGCGTAGTTTCCGTTTAATACTACGTAAGCTGTCTCGCCTGTAACACGTGCTACCTGTGCTGCTTCCAGTTCTACGATTTCTACATTGTGAGGATTCTCTTCGATATCTTTAACTGTTGCATTTAATCCTGCACCATCTTTCAATGTAATGATTCCGTTGTCCTGGAGAAGAAGAAGTGCTCTTGCTTCGTTTGTTGTATCATTTGGTACTGCGATGGAATCTCCGTCTTCCAGATCATCCAGGCTGTCTTTTGTTCCAGGATAGATTCCGAATGGCTCATAGTGAATACCGCCAGCATTTACAAGGTGTGTACCTTTTTCTTCATTAAACTGATCCAGATATGGAATGTGCTGGAAGTAGTTTGCATCGAATTCACCGCTCTCTACGACCTCGTTTGGTCTTACATAGTCATCAAACACTGTAACTTCCAGGTCATATCCTTCTTTCTCAAGAAGTGGTTTTGCTTCTTCAAGGATCTCTGCGTGTGGTGTTGCGGATGCTGCAACTGTGATAGTCTTGTCATCGTCCTTTGCGTAAACGCCTGTGCTTAATGTTCCTGCTACTAATACTCCTGTTAAAACTGCTGCTACTAATTTTTTCATAATACTTGTCCTCCTGCGTTTTATATTTTAACTTTTTTCATAACCATAATTATTTTCTTCTGTCAATCTTATTCGCGATCAGCATTCCCACTGACTGGAAAATCTGCACCAGGATTACCAGCAGGATTACTGTTACGATCATGATATCTGACTGATATCTGTAATATCCATAACGGATGGCAATATCACCAAGTCCGCCTCCTCCGACTGCACCGGACATCGCTGAATAACCAAGAATAGTTCCGATTGCAATGGTGGCGCCCGTGATCAGTGATGTTCTGGCTTCTACCAGAAGCACTTTCACGATAATTCTCATATTGCTTGCGCCCATGGCTCTGGCCGCCTCGATCACACCTGCATCTACTTCTTTAATAGAAGATTCTACCATTCGTGCGATAAAAGGAATCGCTGCCACAACCAGCGGCACTACGGTTGCTGTAGATCCGTAACTCTTTCCGACTACTGCTCTTGTAAATGGAATTAACAAAATCAGCAGGATCAGGAACGGAATACTTCTTACAATATTGGCAACTGCGTCCAATACCTTGTACAGGACTGCATTCGGTTTCAGACCTTCTTTATCGGTCACTGCCAGCAGTACTCCCATTGGAAGTCCGAACAGGTATCCCAGAATCGTGGAAAGAAGTGTCATGTAAAGTGTTTCTCCAACACCCTGTACGATCATCATTATTGTATCGCTATCCCACATATTCTGTCACCTCCCCGATGTTAAGTCCTCTGTCTGTCAGATATTTCTTCATCTGCTCTGTATTAGTGCTGCCTTTCATAAATTCCAGGATCATCTCACCCTTCGCAACACCGCCGACATTCTTGGTGTCCGCTTTCAGAATATTGACCGGTTCCTTAAATGTAAGGATCAGATTCGCAATGACCGGCTCAAAAGCGGAATTCTCGGAAAATACGATTCGTATCTTCTCACCACTCTTAATCTCTGCCTGTGCCTTATCTGTATCTGCATCAATATCTGAACCAGTATCTTTACGGATCAGCTCCTTTGCTACCTCTGACTGAGGATTTGCAAAAATATCTGCAACCAGTCCTTTCTCAACCACTTCACCCTCATACATGATCGCCACATGCGTACAGATCTCACGCACAACTGACATCTGATGAGTAATGATCACAATGGTAATTCCAAACTGCTTATTGATCTCTTTCAGCAATTCCAGAATAGAAGAAGTCGTCTGCGGATCCAGTGCACTTGTCGCCTCATCACAAAGAAGAATCTTTGGATCTGATGCAAGTGCTCTCGCGATTGCAACCCTCTGCTTCTGACCACCGGAAAGCTGTGCAGGATAAGCATTCTGTCTGTCCCCCAGACCAACGATCTCCAGCAGTTCTGCCGCTCTCTTTCTAGCCTCTGCTTTCTTCTTTCCTTTAATATAAAGTGGGAAACAGACATTGTCGATCACCGACTTCTGCATCAGAAGATTGAAATGCTGGAAAATCATTCCAATCTCTTCTCTCTGTTTCCTTAACTCTTTCTCTGAAAAATCTCCAAGAGATTTCCCATCTATCAAAACCCGTCCTTCCGTCGGAACCTCCAGGAAATTCATACATCGTACTAATGTACTCTTTCCGGCTCCTGACATACCGATAATTCCATATATATCACCAGAATCAATAGACAGGTTCACATCCCGCAAAGCCTCAACCACGCCATCTTTCGTGTCAAAAGACTTCCGGACATTCTCAATAACAATCCCTGACATATCTCTTATCTACCTCTTTCTCTTTCCCTGCTCCGTTGAGCATGAACATACTATACCACGCAATCACAGATTACGCCAATTCATAAAACCTAGCGCCAGTTATAGTATAAAACTATATTTTTCATCACTTTACCGCGATAAATTTTATATCTCATCATCTCCCAAATTTCTTTGTGAAGCGGATATAATCATCCGATTCACTATTTACTCATAACTAAATAACAGCTCCGCAGTTTGCTTAAAAACCTTCTTTCTCTATCCAATTAACTGCAAAAAAGGGGCGCTGCCAAAGCAGCCGCCCCTCCACAATACTCTCACTCACGTCATCCCTACCCAGCCTAGCAAATCAGCCAAGTTAGTAAACTCCCCTCCACCACAATCCAAGCGCTGTTTTTAAAGAAGCGCAAGGGTGGAGTCCAGAGGAGGGACGGCGCTTTCCGTCCTTCATCTGGGAATCTTTCTCTGGGAACCTTCCGTCCGGAAAGTTTTCCCTTATTTTACTTAAAATATTCCACACCAGATTCAAATATCTTGATATCTTGTTCTCCATAGATATTAATAGCAACTCCGTCTCCACGACGTTCGCTGTGAGCCATCTTACCAAGGATACGTCCATCCGGACTGGTAATGCCCTCAATGTTCATATAAGAACCATTGACATTCCACTCCTCATCGACACTAAGCTGTCCATCCGGTGTAACATACTGTGTTGCAACCTGTCCATTTGCAAACAGTTTTGCAAGCCATTCATCATTTGCGACAAAACGGCCTTCACCATGAGATGCCGGGTTACAGTAAACACCACCAAGCTGTGCTTTCTGCAGCCATGGAGATTTATTACTTACAACTTTTGTATAAACCATCTTGGAAATATGACGTCCAATGGTATTGAATGTCAGTGTCGGAGAATCTGCCTTCTGTCCGCAGATTTCGCCATACGGTACAAGACCAAGTTTGATCAGCGCCTGGAAACCATTGCAGATACCAAGTGCAAGACCGTCACGCTCATTGATCAGTTTCATAACCGCTTCTTTGATCTTCGCATTCTGGAACGCAGTTGCAAAGAATTTCGCAGAACCATCCGGTTCATCACCTGCGGAGAATCCGCCCGGGAACATAATGATCTGTGCCTGATCGATTGCTTTCTCAAAAAGCTCTACAGAGTCATGGATATCCTCTGCTGTCAGGTTCTTGAATACTTTTACATCCACTTCCGCACCTGCGCGTTCAAACGCACGTGTACTGTCATACTCGCAGTTTGTTCCAGGGAATACCGGAATAAATACACGAGGTTTCGCAACTTTATTCTTGCATACATAAATGCTGTCTGCACGATAAAGCTTCTCATCTCTGTCAGCCGCCTCTTTATCATTCTCAGAAGAAACTGTCTTAAATACTTTTTCCAGAGTACCTTTCCATACATTTTCAGCTTCGTCTACAGTGATCACTGTATTTCCATAGGAGAAGTTACCGTCAGCAGTTACTTCACCGATCACTGTATAAGTGATGGAAAGCTCACCAACCTTACCATCCGGAACTTCCAGAATGATATCGCCAAATCCAGGTGCAAAGAAATCTCTAGGATCAAGATTATGCTCTATCTTCACTCCCATGCCATTACCAAATGCCATCTTCGCAACAGCTGCTGCAATACCATGACGGTCAAGTGCATAAGCAGAAACAACCTTGCCATCCTGCATATCTTTATGAAGTTTCTCATACTGATCCATGATTCCTGCATAATCCGGCAGATCATACTGATCCTTCGGTGCACGAAGCCATACCAGTTTGTTTCCTGCTTTCTTTAATTCCGGTGTGATCACATCCTGGATCTTCGCAACGTCAACAGCGAAAGATACCAGTGTCGGAGGTACATCAATATCATTGAATGTACCGGACATACTGTCCTTACCACCGATGGATGGAAGTCCGAATCCCATCTGTGCTGCATAAGCACCGAGAAGTGCTGCGAAAGGCTGGCTCCATCTCTTAGGATCTTCTGTCATACGGCGGAAATATTCCTGGAATGTGAAACGGATCTTCTTATAGTCACCACCTGTAGCCACGATTCTGGCAACAGACTCTGTCACTGCATAAGCAGCTCCGTGGTATGGGCTCCAGGAGGATAAATATGGGTCAAAGCCATAGCTCATCATGGTTACAGTATCTGTTTTACCATTCTGTACCGGAACCTTGGCAACCATAGACTGAGTCTCTGTAAGCTGATATTTACCGCCGTATGGCATAAATACGCTGCCTGCTCCGATAGAACCGTCGAACATTTCCACAAGTCCCTTCTGAGAGCATACATTTAAGTCTGCCAGAGTTTCCATCCATTTAGCTTTTACATCAGCTACATCCGGGCGTTCTTCAAAGAGGTTGCCTTCTTTGTTCGGAATTTCTACTTCTACAGTTGTCTCCTGATGTGCACCGTTAGTGTCAAGGAATGCACGGGAAATATTTACGATTTCTTTTCCTCTCCATACAAGTACCAGACGAGGATCCTCTGTTACAACTGCAACAGGAATTGCCTCCAGGTTTTCTTCATTTGCATAGCCAAGGAAAGTATCTACATCTTTCGGGTCAACTACTACAGCCATACGTTCCTGAGATTCGGAAATTGCAATCTCAGTTCCGTCAAGACCTGCATATTTCTTCGGAACCTTGTCAAGGTCTACTCTAAGACCTGCTGCCAGCTCACCGATTGCAACGGAAACACCGCCTGCACCAAAGTCATTACATTTCTTGATAATATGGCTGACTTCTTCACGGCGGAACATACGCTGGATCTTACGCTCAGTAGGAGCATTACCTTTCTGAACCTCAGCACCACACACTTCGATAGAAGCTTCTGTATGAACCTTGGAAGAACCGGTAGCACCACCGATACCGTCACGTCCTGTACGTCCTCCAAGTAAGATAATGATATCTCCCGGATCAGAATTCTCACGGATTACTGCGCGTCTGGGAGCAGCACCCATAACAGCACCGATCTCCATACGTTTCGCTACATAGTTAGGATGGTAAACTTCTTTTACATAACCTGTTGCAAGACCGATCTGGTTTCCATAGGAGCTGTAGCCATGAGCTGCGCTTCTTACCAGTTTCTTCTGCGGAAGTTTACCCTTGAGAGTTTCTTTTACAGAAACAGTAGGATCTGCTGCACCTGTTACACGCATTGCCTGATATACATAAGTACGTCCTGAAAGCGGGTCACGGATTGCACCGCCAAGGCAGGTAGCTGCACCACCGAATGGTTCGATCTCCGTCGGATGATTGTGTGTCTCATTCTTAAAATTGATCAGCCATTCCTCTTCCTTGCCGTCTACGTCTACAGGAACTACTATACTGCAGGCATTGATCTCATCAGACTCTTCCTGATCTGCAAGTTTACCTTCTGCTTTGAGTTTCTTCATTGCCATAAGAGCAAGGTCCATCAGGCAGACAAATTTGTCTTTGCGGCCTTTGTAGAGTTCTTCTCTGTCCGCAAGATATTTGTTATAAGTATCTACGATCGGTGCTTTGTAATCACCTTCGTCAAATTTTACATCTGTCAGTTCTGTGGAGAATGTTGTGTGACGACAATGATCGGACCAGTAAGTATCCAGTACACGGATCTCTGTCATGGACGGATCACGTTTCTCTTCTCCGTTAAAATAATGCTGGATATGCTGGAAGTCTTTGAATGTCATAGCCAGATTTAAGGAGTCATAAAGTGCCTTTAATTCTGCCTCCGGCATGTCCTTGAATCCGTCAAAAATCTTTACATCTTCCGGCTCCGGGAATACAGTTACCAAAGTTTCCGGTTTCTGAAGTCCTGTCTCACGGGAATCTACAGGGTTAATGCAGTGATGTTTGATGGCATCAAATTCCTCATCTGTAATGGTTCCTTCGATCACGTATGTTGTCGCGGAACGGATGATCGGCTGTGCGTTCTCATCCAGGAACTGTACACACTGAACAGCGGAATCTGCTCTCTGGTCAAACTGTCCCGGCAGGAACTCTACGGAAAAGATATGAGAGCCTTCTGCTGCCTCAAAATTCTCCAGATATAAATCATCTACAGGTGGCTCTGCAAAAACAGTTTTGCATGCTTTATCAAAAACTTCATCAGAAATATTCTCTACATCATAGCGGATCAGCACACGTACTGCTGTTACGGATTTAATTCCCAGATAGCTGCTGACCTCATGTTTTAATTCCTTTGCCTGTACAGCGAAGGCCGGTTTCTTTTCTACATAGACACGTCTTACGTTACTCATAATAAATAGAAACTCCTTTCTTCTTGTGTATCGTACTTTTCTGTTTTCGGTACATCAACTTCCACAACTATTCCCGCTGCATTTACCCGGTCAATCGGGCAAAATCATCCATTTCATCATTTGCCCATAAACAGATAATTGCTGACACAGCTTGAATATTTGCTTTTTATATAGTATCATAGGATACATCATTAGTAAAATTAATATATCTTATATTTTTTATTAATATTATTAATATATCACTGTTCACTCCTCTAGATAACACTACTGCTTCTCCTTCTATAAAGCATGTTTGATATTGTAATGAAAGGATTTTTTATATGGACATTAACCTTGAATTATATAAAGTCTTTTATTATGTAGCTACTACCCTGAGTTTTTCCGAAGCCTCCCGCCAGCTCTTTATTTCCCAGTCAGCGGTCAGCCAGTCGATCAAAACTCTGGAAAGAAAACTGAACCACCCTCTTTTTATCCGAAGCACAAAAAAAGTTCTGCTGACTCCGGAAGGGGAACTCCTGCTTCAGCACGTAAAACCTGCACTGCAGCTTCTGGATGAAGGAGAGTCTCTTCTCTCCGGAGATAATCTGCTGAAAGGTCAGCTGCGCATCGCAGCCAGTGATACGATCTGCCGTTATTTTCTCATTGATTATCTGCAGAAATTTCACCAAACTTATCCTGATGTCCGCATTAAGGTAACAAACAGCACATCTATCGGATGTGTGGAACTTCTTGAGAAAGGACAGGCAGATCTTATTGTATGCAACTATCCCAATTCCAGACTGGGCAGTCATTTTCAGACCCGTGTGTTAAAAGAATTTCAGGATGTATTTGTTGCCAACACAGATTATTTTCCTGTACACACGGTCCAGACGGAACTTGAAGAACTTCTGCAATATCCAATCCTGATGCTTTCTCAGAAAAGTACCACCAGTGAATATCTGCATGAAGCATTTACTGCCCATAATCTCAAACTGCTGCCGGAAGTAGAACTAAACAGCAATGATCTGCTCCTGGATTTGGCTCGAATCGGGCTTGGTATCGCCTGTGTCCCGGACTATACGCTGAAAGAAAACGATCAGCTGACTCCATTGACATTAAAAGAGCCACTGCCCGGACGCCAGCTCGTACTCGCACAGCACGACAATCTGACAGTTTCACAGGCTGCAGAACGTTTTATTGAAATGTTTGTTTCTGTATAGCTCTTCAAAAGATATACCATAAAAATCAAAGAAGCGCTCATTTCGAGTCAAAACAACGATTTGTATAATCTTGTTTCTCACCGAATGAGCGCTTCTTATTATTTCTTCTATTCTACCTTTGAGTCAGAATTCTCTGCCTTATTTTGGCATTGCTGCTAATGCGTCAGTAATATACTGATTATCGATCGCTGCAAAGAAACCACCGTCTGCTTTTGTCGCATAATCCATGTCGATCGGCATCTTTCCAAGTACCGGAACCTTCAGCTCTGCTGCGATCTCGTCGATATGGCTCTCACCAAATACCTTGATCGGTTTGCCGCAGTCTGGACATTTCACATAGCTGTAGTTCTCTACGATACCAAGTACCGGGATCTTCATCATTTCTGCCATGTTAAAGGCTTTCTTTACGATCATCTTAACCAGATCCTGAGGGGATGTTACAATTACGATTCCCTCGATTGGCAGAGACTGGAATACTGTCAGCGGAACATCACCGGTTCCCGGAGGCATATCTACAAAGAGATAGTCTACATCACCCCAGATAACATCTGTCCAGAACTGTTTTACCATATTGGCAAGAACCGGTCCTCTCCAGATTACCGGAGTATCCTCTGTTGGAAGCAGAAGGTTGATGGACATTACTTTAATTCCGTTTTTGGTGATCATCGGATAAATGCCTTCATCGTTTGCCATTGCTGCACCTTTTAATCCATACATTTTCGGAATGGATGGTCCTGTGATATCTGCATCCAGAATACCTACTTTGTATCCCTGTGCTGCCATCATATTTGCCAGGGAACCAGTTACGAAGGATTTACCAACGCCGCCTTTTCCGCTGACAACTCCGATCACATGTTTTACATTTGAGTGGGCGTTCATTTCTGCCAGTAAGCTCTGTGGCTTCTTGCTTGAACAGCCTTCACAGCTTGATTTGTCACATGATGTGTTGCTGCATTCTTTTGCCATAGTTATATTCTCCTTTATCTTTACGCACTCATCGTACGTATTTTACTTCTCATCGTGGTTACCTTTTTTCAGAAATATCTGAAAAAGCAGCCAATCACAGATCATAGCAGTTTGTTACAATTTATTATTTCATAAATCTGTCAATCGCAATCTCAAGTTCCTTGATCGCGTCTTTGTCACCGTGCTCCACCGCATCTACAATACAGTGTTCGATATGGTCCTGCAGGATAATCTTACCTGTATTATTAATAGCTGATTTCACTGCAGAAAGCTGTATCAGAACTTCACTGCAGTCTCTTCCATCCTCTATCATACGTTTGATTGATTCCATATGACCGATTGCCCTTGAGAGACGGTTCAATACTGCCTTAGTATGCGCATGGCTGTGATGATGTACATGCTCCCCATGAGAATGTTCAACTACAGTTCCATCCTCCAGCACATGTACATGCGTCTTTTGTTCTTCGCTCATAACATTCTCCTTTCTGCCTCTGAACATGTATATCTGCAGATCACGTAAATTTCTCTGTCTGTCGTGCTGCATAATCTGCCTCACTGACTATCATTTTCGATCAAACAGTTCCTTACAGCGTAAATAATATTATACCACATTTATCAAATTTCTGTAAAGGAACATCTCTGTTTTATTTGCGAAGTCGTAATATCAAAAATGATCGTTCCATCCTCCAGCACTGTTTTCTCGTAGGAAACCTCTTTTCCTTTAAATTTATTCTTAATATACTCCTCCGGATCATCCAGCTCCAGCTCTTCCACAAAGACATCCCGCATCTGATTGCGCGGACATTTATTAAAAATTTCCCAGATCAGTTCATATTCTTTCATTGTTTTCCACTTTCCTTCTCAGCTTATTCGTCAAATTGCACAGATTCTATTCATTTTCTAAAAAACCAGTCTGGAATAATTATAATTATTTTTATATTTTTTGTCAAAACAAATTGCATGAAAGCAATTTATAGCGTATCATTAATATAATTACCAAAATCGTTAATGGTACTGATAACAGAACCCTGTGCAGTATCACCCACAAAATTACATATATAAAGGAGAGAAATCTATGAAACTTTTAAAAGACCGAATTCTTAAGGATGGAATTGTAAAACCGGGGAATATTTTAAAAGTAGACAGTTTCTTAAATCATCAGATGGATATCACTCTCATCAATGAAATCGGTAAAGAATTTAAACGCCGCTTCTCTGACTGTCCTATTACCAAAATTCTTACAATCGAAGCTTCCGGTATCGGTATCGCCTGTATTGCAGCCCAGTATTTCGATGTTCCTGTAATTTTCGCCAAGAAAACACAGAGCGTAAATCTGGACGGCGAAATGTACTCCACTAAAGTAGAATCTTTCACTCATAAGAAAGTCTATGATGTAATCCTTTCCAAGAAATTCCTTGGTCCGGAAGATCATGTACTTCTGATCGATGATTTCCTTGCTAACGGATGTGCACTTCTTGGTCTGATCGATATCGTTAAAGAATCCGGTGCTACCCTTGAGGGTGCTGGCATTGTTATTGAGAAAGGCTTCCAGCAGGGCGGCCAGATCATCCGTGATATGGGAATCCGTCTGGAATCTCTTGCGATCGTTGATTCTATGACTGATGATTCCTTAACTTTCAGAGAATAATTTCTCTCCTGTTATAAAAAATTACAGAAGCAGCTGTTCGGTTCTGCTGCTTCTGTACAAAAAAGACAGAAAAGATAGGTTTTCGCTTATCTTTTCTGTCTTTTTAATTTTGTTGTTATGCTTTAGTGCCTGACTTTGATGTTGGAGTCGCTGTCGGCGTTGAACTTGCTTCCGGTGTCGGAGTTGCTTCTGGTGTTGCACTCTCCTCCGGCGTTGGGGTCGCTTCCGGTGTCGGAGTCGCCTCTGGTGTTGGGGTCACTTCCGGTGTCGGGGTCGGATCCGGTGCGATCTCATCTTCTGTATAAGTTCCATTATCTACCAGAATCTGGTAATTATCCTTATCGATCACTTCTCCTCCACAGGTAAATGTACCTACAATCTTCACACCATTATCATACTGTGAATAATCTTTTACATCCACTTTCTCACCTGTCAGGTAGTCAATCGCCATCTGTGCGCCGCCTTTTGCAAGTTCTTTACGGTCCATAAACATGGTAAATGCCATCTTACCTGCCGCAATATCTTTCACAGCCTGTGTGTCACTTCCATATCCGGTGATCATCGGCCATTCTTCACTGCCAGGCTCTAAGTTGTTTTCACTTACCACATTCTCTGCCGCATAAGCAAATCCATCATATGCTGTACAGATAATGTCCGGTGTTTTCTCCTGTGCGTAAAACTCATCAATAATGGATTTCAGCTTTGTCTCTGCAGATGCCTCACTCCATCTCATAATTCCGTTATCATCAAATGCTGTATTGCCTGATCTGCATACGAGAGTTCCATCATCCAGGTATTCCTGCATCACCTCCAGAATTCCATTACACAAAAACAGAGCACTGTTATCATCCGGAGAGCCCATAAGAAATTCAATGGTATAAGACTTCTTATCTTCTCTGGCTTTATCCAAATCCATTTTCTTGACAATCTCTTTTGCAATCTCATTTCCGATTGCTCTGGTATCATAAGATGCAAAATAATTAATATCTGCAGTGTCACGGATCAGCGTATCATAGGAAATAACCGGTATCCCCTGTTCTTTTGCAGTTTTCAGGATGTCTGTCAGGCCATATGGATCTACTGGTTCAATTACTAATGCAGAAACCTGCTCATCAATAAATTCCTGAATCTGGGAAATCTGAAGTGCAGAATCTCCGTCTGCATTTTTGACATCTGCCTTATAGCCTCCATCTGCGATCTGAGAAGTCATTGCTTCACTGTCAATCTTTGCATTGTCATCATCCTCAGAAAGGAGTACACCGATCTTTCCGGCCGGAGCTTCTGTCATTTCGTCCTCTGTAGAATCAGAATCCTCCCCATCTTTATCTGTATCTTTATCTGTATCCTTCTCTGCATCATTTCCGGATTCTTTATCTGCATCTGTATTTTCGTCTTTGGTCTCTTCACTGTCCCCGGATTTGCCGGTGCTATCAGTGTCAGAGGTCTTGTTTTCTGCTTCTACTTTCTCGCCTTCCTCTGTAACCTCACCGACACCTTCTTCTTCTACCTGGGCACTTTCATTTGCTGCCTCTTTTGCATCATTCTTTTCACATGCGGACAGGAACATGGAGGATACCATTATTCCAAGCAGAATAGCTGTTGCTCTTCTTTTCATAAATTGATCCTTTCTCTCTTTATTTGCTGCCTTTATTTATCGATTCCTTTATAATCCTTCGCAATGTTCTTGAGATAGTCACGGTAAGCGACCGCTGCTTTCTTAGGTTTCAGGATATGTACATTTCTTCCCATGGAAGCCAGCCATCCGAAAAACGCTTTATCAACTACAGTCTCCACGGTTACAGTAAAGGTATCTTCACTCTTTACCTTGCATGAAACCTCCGTTCCAAAAGCACGCTGTATCTTCTTCTTTGCCGAATTCTGGCAGAGAAGCTTGATTTCTTTTCTGTTCTCACCGTTTTTATCCGGCACCGGAGCAGTTACACGCACTACTGTACTCTGATTTTCTGCTTTGTTTTCTGTCACCGTCTGCTCTACAGGCACTTCTGGTGTGAGTTCTTTTTTTTCTGCATAATATCCGCCTGCGCGACCTCTTCTGTAATGAATTTCCATTCCAAAATCACGTAAGGTCTCCATATCATCATAGATACTCTTTCGCTCTGCACGGATTCCCTGTTCCTCTAACTTTGCCAAAATTTCCTGCATGGAAACCGGATTCTCACTGGTTGTCTCAGAAAGCATTCTTTCCAGATACAGGATTTTTCCTTTTTGATTACATGATTTCGCCATAATTATCCTCTTACAAATCTGTGGTATATATAGTCATTCGCTTCTTTTTCCTGACTGTCATCTAGTGGTGTAAGTTCTATTTCTTTTCCATATTTCTTTTCCAGCGCATGTTTAATGAGCCAGTCTGCAAGCTGCGGATTCTTCGGGAGTAATGGTCCGTGCAGGTAAGTTCCGATCACGTTCTTATATACTACCCCTTCATATCCCGACTCACCGTCGTTTCCTTTTCCATACAGGACCTTTCCAAGCGGTTTATTGTTATTAATACAGGTTCTGCCGCCATGGTTCTCAAATCCTACGATCGGCATGTCAAACAGGTCACTTTTCAATACGATATTCTCGATCAGACGACCCTCCCCCTGTTCTGTATACAGGTCTACCAGATCCAGGCCTTTCATATTTCCCTGGTCTGTTTTATAGTACTTTCCAAGCAGCTGATATCCGCCGCAGATTGCGATAACAACGCCGTTATCCTCCACATAAGCCTTGAAATCCGGCTGGATCTCCTGAAGCTTCTCGCATACGATCATCTGCTCTCTGTCTGAACCGCCGCCCAGAAGTACGATATCCAGTTTGGAAAAATCTATCTTGTCATCCAGTTCAAAAGGAATGGTCTCTGCCTCGATCCCGCGCCACTGACATCTTTTCATCAGACACTGGATATTCCCTCTGTCACCGTAAAGATTCAGAAGATCCGGATATAAATGTCCTATTGTGATTTTCATGATTTCTCGCCCTCCAGTTTCTTCAGAATGTTTCTGGTGCTGAATAAGGCTGTATAGTTTACCAGCACATACAGATTTCCCACTCCATCTTCTACTCTGTCACGGATTGCTTTCTCCACATCTCCCTCAAGGATTGACGGGATATCCACGTATTTCAGACGCAGACGCATATCCTGGCAGCGGATCCCGCTTACTGTGATAGACTTCACGGTATCATTTCCAAGGAGGTCAAAGTCAACATCCCAAAGCCATGAAATATCAGTTCCGTCCTGTGCATTATCATTGATCGCAATAATAATATCCTTCGGTGACTGATCCTGCATAACAGCTGAAATGTTCTGGTTAAATCCAGCCGGATTCTTGGCAAGGTTCAGCGTTACTCCTGTACCTTTAATACGGAACTGCTCCATACGGCCATTTTCCGGATTGAACTTACGAAGCATATCTTCGAAATGATCAGCCGCAAAGCCTGCTGTACGGACACCTGCATAAGCAGCCAGGATATTATATACATTATAAAATCCCTTATAATTGGCTACAATATGTTTTCCTTCCACATTAAAACTAAGCTGGTCTCCCACCTTTACATTCTCTGCATCGAAATTCAGATTCGGTCTTGCAAATCTGCATTTCGTACAATAATAATCTCCCAGCTGGCTGTAATGATAGAAACGATATTCCAGTTTCTCACCACAGCATTTGCAGAAACGTCCTTCACGGATCTCATTTGCCGCTGATTTGATCACCGGTTTACTGATTCCATAAGTTACATATAGATTACCGGAATCCATGGCAAGATATGCAGACAGTGCATCATCACCGTTTACAATGATCTGCATCTTAGGTACCTTGCGCATCATTTCCTCCAGAATGTTCATGGTAATGTCAATCTCCCCATAGCGGTCAAGCTGATCACGGAAAAGATTGGTCAGCAGCATATAATCCGGTTTGATCCTTGGGAAAATATGTCTGGTAGATGCCTCATCAGCCTCAATACATGCATAGTCCGCATTAATCTTACCATTCCATTTTGCAGCAAGTACAAAGGCTGCCACAACACCGTTCAGCATATTGGAACCTGTATGATTGCAGATTACTTTCTGTCCCTCAGCTTCCAATGCTGCACAAAGCATGTTGTTGGTAGTCGTTTTTCCATTCGTTCCGCAGGTTGCAAAAATGGCTTTTCGCACCTGCGAAGAAAGCTGTTCCAGGATATCCGGACAGATCTTAATTGCTACTTTTCCCGCCCAGGTTACTCCCTGCCTTCCCATTTTCTTACATACGTATCCTACAAATTTTGCTGCCCAGACAGCAATCATTACTCTTATTTTCATTGTGTATTATATTTCCTTTTATGATATGATCATTGCTATTATTATTTTGTAAAAATCATAATTACTCTTTTATTATGAATCTGAATCATTACAAATCATAATATACAATAGTACTACTCAAAATCTGTATCCCGCAAATAATCCGAACACACACCCGCAGCACCTTCCTGCATATAGTCCTGTGATTCCTTCAGATCATTTACAGTATAAATATATAATCTGATTCCCTGTTTGTCAAAAATCTTCTGCACATCCTCTGACCAGTATTTATAATAGACTGTAGCCGCCTGAATATTCTTCTCCTTACAGAATGCAGCGATCTCAGTCAGGTCATCTGTGGAATATTCCTGCCATAATGAATAAATGTAGCCAGGAAAATTGTACAGCAATGCTGTCCCTGCGAACATAGCCTGATTGTAAATCTCCGGTATGATCTGTCCCATTACCTCAGGAACACCTGCATCCTGTGCCAGTTCCATATAATCTGCATAATCCTCAAGTGTTTTCTGGTAATTTCGGACGGAATACTGCTTGGAATCCAGCATGACAAATGCATCCGGATAGTCACTCAACAGCACAAGCAGATCCTCGAATGTCATGGGAGTATATTTTCCATAAATCGGTCTACACAAAAATTCCTGCGAGGAAAGAACATTCTTCTCATCCCCCTCCCATTGTCCCAGTGACTGATTCCAGCTGTGCCGGCACACCCACACACCATCTGATGTTCTTGTCAGGTCAACTTCAAACAGCCTGCATCCCATCTGATAACTTGACAGGAAGCTCTCTTTTGAATTCAAATATGTTTTATCACCGATTCCACCCAGTGCATGCGCGATTGTTTTATAGTTCTCCCACTTAAATTCAGGAGTGGTGGCAGATAAGGAATAGACATCATTTCCCCACAGGAAAAGTGCAGCAGCCAGAAGTTCTGCCAATAGCAGAAACATTCTTATAGAATAGCCAAATCCAGATTTTTTCCCTCCAGTATTCCGGCTCAATTTATTATTCTCCCGGCAGTCATTTGTATTCCTCTTTTCTTTCGTATTTGAGTTATTTGTATACTCTACGATTTTACGCTATCTTACGTAAATAATCAAGGGCAATAAAAGGTAAAAAAAAGCTGCATATACATGGCAGAAACCATATATATGCAGTCTCATTATCGTTTGGACAAATATAAAATCGAAAATTCGGTAGAATTATACTAACTCGATCAGAACTTCCATTGCAGCATCGCCTTTACGCGGTCCGATCTTAACGATTCTTGTGTAACCACCGTTACGGTCAGCGTATTTTGGAGCGATCTCATCGAACATCTTAGCAACCATATCTACGTCTTTTGTGTTTTTCTTTCTACCAGCGCCTTTTGCCGGTACTTCTTTAACCGGGTAGAAAACTTTCATCATCTGACGACGAGCGTGAAGTCTGGAAGGAGCATCTTTCTTGATCTCTTTCTGTACTTCATCGTATACAGTTTTCTTCTTTCCGTCAACAACTTCTTTTACTCTCTTGCCTTCAGCGTCTTTACGGGCAACTTTAGCAGTTACAGTAACAGTTTCGAAGTTATCTTTTTCACGAACAGCCATAGCTACAAGGCCTTCAGCGATTTTACGGATTTCTTTTGCTTTAGCTTCTGTAGTAACAATTTTTCCATGATATAAAAGGCTTGTTACCTGGCTTCTCAGTAATGCTTTTCTCTGGTCAGAAGTTCTGCTTAATTTTCTATATTTTGCCATTTAATTTTCCTCCATCTGTGGGACAGCCGGGCACGCTTGTTCGGTCTTACTGTCCGACTGCTTAGGCATCCCCACCGTATAATATCTCTTTGCTAACTGGTTATTGTTCCCTTAGAGAACCAATAACCTGATCAATTCTTACTCTTCTGCAGGCTGAAGCTGTAAGCCCAGCTCTTTCAGTTTCGCAAGAACTTCTTCTAATGATTTACGTCCAAGGTTACGAACCTTCATCATATCATCAGAAGTCTTGTTACATAATTCTTCAACCGTATTAATGCCGGCTCTCTTCAAGCAGTTATAGGAACGAACAGATAACTCAAGTTCATCAATGCTCATTTCCAGAACTTTTTCTTTCTCATTGTCTTCTTTCTCGATCATAACCTCAGCGGTCTTTGCATTCTCGGAAAGGTCAATGAAAAGGCTTAAGTGCTCGCTTAATACTTTTGCTGCAAGGCTTACTGCCTCATCCGGATCAAGTGTACCGTTTGTGTACACATCCAGTGTCAGCTTATCGTAATCGGTTACCTGGCCAACACGAGTATTCTCTACGATCATGTTAACTCTGTCCACCGGTGTGTAGATCGCATCAACTGCAAGTACACCGATAGGCATATCATCAGATTTACCTTTGTCAGCGCTGATATAACCACGGCCTTTTGTGATAGTAAGTTCCATAGCAAGTCTGCAGTCCTTGCCGCCGTTTAAGGTAGCAATTACCTGATCCGGATTCATGATCTCGATATCCTGATCAGTCTGGATGTCTGCAGCAGTTACAACACCTTTGCCTTCACACTCGATGTATGCAGTCTTTGGCTCGTTGTCTGTGCTGTGGTTCTTAATAGCAAGGCTCTTCAGATTCATGATAATATCGCTTACGTCTTCTTTTACGCCCGGAATGGAGCTGAATTCGTGAAGCACACCATCAATTTTAACCTGGCTTACAGCTGCACCCGGCAGGGAAGACAGCATAATTCTTCTTAAAGAATTTCCAAGTGTAGTTCCATATCCTCTTTCCAGAGGCTCAACTACGAATCTGCCAAATTTTTTATCTTCAGATAATTCGGTAATCTCGATTTTAGGTTTATTAAAATCAAACACTATAGGGTTCCCTCCTTCTGGGTTAATAAAAGTTTGAGGGTATTCATTCAAATACTACAATTCAGCGGAAGATAATAATCAACCACTGAATCGTATAAATAATAGAAATATTACTAAGTAATCTCCTATATTATAATCCTATGGATTATTTGGAGTACAACTCGACGATAAGCATCTCGTTTACTGGAACGTCGATTGCTTCTCTGTTAGGAAGTTCTTTTACAGTTCCTTTTAAGTTCTCCTGATCTACGTCGATCCATTCCGGAACAAGACGTCCGCCAGTTACTTCAAGGATACCTTTGTATCTTTCAGAACCTTTAGATTTTTCTCTGATCTCGATCTGATCACCAGCTTTTACAAGGTAGGAAGGAATGTTTACACATTTTCCGTTTAC
>NZ_JBQHWS010000034.1:0-32494 GCF_052063845.1 Blautia sp. HCP3S3_D9 | reverse complement strand
CTAAAGCACAACATTAAAGAAAGGAAAAACTGATGCATTGGTTATTTCTGTCCGACTGAGATTGGTCATTTTCTCCCGACAATAAATGGCTAATTTCTCCCGACGCTAACAATATCTCTTAAATAAATTTTCAGGTACCGCATTTTTATATTTATTATAACTGCTCACCCGTATATCATTGTAATGCAAATAAGTTATAAGTTCTGAATTTTTCCCACAAAAAAACTGGCACATTTCTGCACCAGCTTTTTTATCATTCATAATCTTTCTTAACGTTTCTTTTTTATTCTTCAGCATTTAGTCTTTTCTGATACATGGACTGAAGCAGGAATTTTCCTGTCTCTGTTTTGAATACTTTTTCCAGCATATTTCTCACATTACTTTCGGAGAAATTGCTCTCATCTGCATTTACCAGATAGTCAGCTTCTATCATGATCTGATAGTCAATGCCATCGATTCCATTTATTGTGTGATGATGGCTTACAATGTAAGAAACACGGTCCACAAATTCTTTTGGCAAATCTGAATCTGCGAAAAATTCTTCTATCAGTGCCGCACTCTCTTCTTCCTGATGCTTGCCGTTGGTGTTTCCATATTTCACTCTGCAGAGAGGACAGGAAATGTCATGCACAACCGCAGTCACCTCCACCAGCTTCTGCATCTCCGGCGACAAATTTTCGCCCTCGGCGATTGTTTTTGCATATGCGTATACTTTCATGAAATGGTTGATGTCATGAAGATCTCCCTTTGAATACTCCACCATTTTCTTTACAACTTCTGCTACTGTCATGTTTTATTCCTGCCTTTCTCTTCCAGTATTTTTTTTGTAGTTTACAACTCAGGCTTCTTTACTATTTTTTGAATTTTCTTCTTCCTTCACTTTCAACACTTCCTGTACTGAAATTTTCAACATTTCAGCTACTTCTTCCGGTGTTTTTCCACTCAAAAGCGCTCCCTGAATTTTTCCTTTTATCACTCCTTCACTTTCTCCCCGCTTATATCCATCATCAAATAACATCTGTCCTAACCTGGTCATAGCTACCGCCTCCTTAATCTCTTCTAATTCCTTTCCTGTAAGAAATTTATCTGCCAATGTATATAACATTGCTAATGCCTTATCTGAATCCTCACTTGTTCCATATCTTGTCAGTAAAATTGCATCTTTGATTTTATCTTTTCTGGTTCTGTTCCCGGACATTAGTGGTGTCAATGATAATTCAGCATAATCTTCTTTCTCAAAGGGCTCTCCTGCGATCATTTTGTTTTTTAATTTATTGAGAATTTCATCTGCATCTTTATTCTGCATATATATCGGTTTTACTCTGTATGTATATAACCCGCAATCCAGCTCGCCTCTTGTTTTCTTAATTCCACCAGAATAGACCACATAAGTAATAACCTTTTTCCTCGTCTTATGTGAATACATCGCTTCATATGCATGAAAACGCTGCAGATCTTCCTCTTCTGAATCGTTCGTTGTATGGAATTCCACATGAATATACATATCCTGTGTCGTCAGAAATGTAAAATCCATAAACAAGGAATGTATCGTCAATTCTACAAGTTCCGTAGAACCAGTGTCTATATACTCATACTCAATTCCCAGTGTCTTTAAAATATGCTCTCGAAAATACCCGATTCCCATTTTCAGAAGCGCATCTTCATGTTTCGTATTATTTGTCATGAGATATTCCTTTCTTAATTATTCCGTATTGTTATCTCATGTATTCTGAAAATTTTTATCGAACCGTATTTTTTCGTTTTATCTTCTGTAAGTGGCAATTATAAAGTTTCCACTCACCTTCCTTCGAATTTATTGGTTTCATTGTAGCAGATATCTACGCACAATACCACGTATTACGTAAATATAATTTCTTAATATTCTATAAAATAAGAACAGCAGAACTTTGAGGTGTACATCCTCTTAAGTCTGCTGTTTTTATTTATTCAGTATCTTATCTAGAAACTACTATTCATTTTCTAAATCAATTATTTACAGAGTTCTTCTGCCATAGCCTCGATTTCGGCTTCGTTTGCTTCGCTGAGGGAGGACATGATCTTTACGTTGTTCTCCAGCCATGTGATGTTTTTGCTCTTTTCGAACATTCCCTGCATCACTCTTACTGCTGCAGGTGCCCAGCTTCCGTTTTCGATGAGGCCGATGGTGCGGTTCTGGTAGTTGCGTTCTGTGAGGTTTTCGATGTAGGTGCGCATGAATGGGAAAATATCGCCATTGTATGTAAGGGTGGCAAGTACCAATTTGCCGTAGCGGAACGCATCTTCTACTGCTTCTGCCATATCATCTCTTGCGAGATCAAATACAGTTACCTTCGGGCATCCTTTTTCTTCCAGTTTCTGTGCCAGGAGTTCTACTGCTTTCTTTGTGTTTCCATATACTGATGTATAAGCAATCACAACACCTTCGCTCTCTACTTTGTAGGAGGACCAGATATCATATTTCTCAAGGTAATGTCCAAGGTTCTCTGTCAGGATCGGACCGTGGAGTGGACAAATGGTCTGGATATCCAGAGTTGCTGCGGCTTTCAGGAGTTTCTGAACCTGTGCTCCGTATTTTCCAACGATTCCGATGTAGTAGCGGCGCGCTTCGCAGTCCCAGTCTTCTTCTACGTCAAGTGCTCCGAATTTACCGAATCCGTCTGCGGAGAAGAGAACTTTGTCTGTGCTGTCATAAGTAACCATAACCTCCGGCCAGTGAACCATTGGTGCGAATACAAATGTCAGGACATGTTTGCCAAGTGTCAGGCTCTCACCGTTTCCTACTACCAGTTTCTTTCCGTCCAGATTCAGTTTTCTGAAGAAATTCTCCATCATGGTAAAAGTCTTTGTGTTGGCAACGACTGTTGTGTCAGGATATGTTTTCATGAAGTTCTCGATATTTGCAGCATGGTCAGGTTCCATATGCTGAACTACCAGATAGTCCGGTTTTGCACCGTTGAGAACTTTGGCTACGTTTTCAAGCCATTCATCTTTGAAATTGGCATCTACAGTATCCATAACTGCGATCTTCTCATCCATGATCACATATGAGTTGTATGACATACCGTTCGGCACTACATACTGTCCCTCAAACAGGTCTACCTGATGATCATTTACACCTACATAATAAATATCATTTCCGATTTTCATTGTAAGACTTTTCCTCCTTGTTGAGTCCATTTTCATAGCTGTGTATCTATGATTTTGTCTTCTTTTTATTTCTGTACCTATTATATCCAATTTCTTACAGGAAATCAATAGCGTCTGCACATCTACCCGCAGAATTTTTCAGGTACTTTAACGCCAAAATTCCCAACCACAAGATAATAATATCTATGGTCAGGAATTCTTATTCAATCATAAAATTTTTTCTTTACAGCTTCTGCAAGAAACTCTGCTGTTCCTTTTACACCGAAAAAGCTGCTGTCAATGAGAATATCCTTATAGCGTTTATCATCCGGGAGATATCCTGCATACTGCATATGGTAAGAATTTCTCGCTTCATCTACGGACTTGATCATCCTGCGTGCTTCCTGTTCTTCAAGTCCGAGGTCTTTAATGCAGTGTTCAAGTCTTGCTTCGTAAGATGCATAGATATAAATATGAAGACTGTTCTTCACATCACTCAGAATGAAATCTGAGCAGCGGCCTACGATAATGCAGTTATTCTTTTCCGAGAGAAACTGTATGATATTTTTCTGTGTATCGAAAATTTTGTCCTGTGTATTGCTGGTTCCTTTTCCAAGAGGAAATATCATTCTGGAAAAAGGATTCACTGCCTGTTTTACTGCCTTTTCTTCTTCCTGATCTACTACTGAGATTGGAAGTTTCAGCTTCTTTGCAGCCTGATCCACAATGTCTCTGTCATAATAATCTATTCCCAGGATCTCACTCATCTGTCTCGCGATCGGACGCCCGAGGCTTCCGAACTGTCTTGTAATAGTAACCACAAAATGATCCATTCAATACCCTCCTGCTCTTTTACTGTCAACAATGTTAAATTACAATGATGTTAGGGGCATATTTGTCTCACAAATTTCAAAAGTCATTCGCAACCATACTCGAAGACTTTTGACTCTAACATCTCAGCCACAATTATAGCACAAATCCAACCACACCGAAACAGAGAACAGACAATACACTGGCTATGATCACATAAGGAATCTGTGTCAGGGCATGTTCCATACTGTCTACACCAGCTGACTGTGCTGCGAGCAGAGTTGCATCTGAATAAAAGCATGCGTGACTTCCGAACGTTCCTCCTGAGATTACAGCTGCCATAATGAGGATTGGATTTGCTCCAAGAGCTGCGCCAAGTGGAAATACAATTGGTGTGATAATGGAGCTCATTCCCCAGTCAGAACCTGTGGTAAATGCAAGAACAGCACCAAGAATAAATACCATAGCAGGAAATACTGCTGCGAAGAGGAATGGCTCTGCAAGCTGAATGATGTACTCTGTCATTCCCATTTTTCCGGAAAGATCTTTTAAAACAAACGTAACCAGGAGCATAGTCAGTGTTGGAAGCATATCACCAAATCCACGGATCATACTGTTCAGGAAAGCATCTACTGTAAGGATTTTTCTTGGAACATAAATTGCAAAGCAGACAATTAATGCCAGGATCACGGCGCTTAAAATATCACCGGAAACAACTGCAACTGCAACCAGAACACCCATTGGGATCAGGAAATTCCAGATATTTCCGTCGTCATCCAGCTCCGGATTCTCATGGTTGTACTTTCTGCTGGACTCTGAATAAACCATTCCAGTCTCTTCTACTCTCTGATATGCCTTTTTCATAGGTCCGATCTTCGGCATCCATCCCATAACAAACAGGAATACAATGACCAGTGTAATGATCGGATAAAACAGGAACGGGATCGCTTTCAGGTAAGCACCCATAGCACTTGTTACTCCCAGAGCTTTGACACTGTCCTGTTCATAAAACAGGCTGGCATAGAAAACTGCCCATGTAGAAAAAGGAAGCAAAACGCACACTGGTGCTCCTGTGGAGTCCAGAAGATATGCAAGTGTTTCTCTCGGAAGTTTCTGCTTGTCACTGATTTTTTTCATACATGTACCGATTGACAGTACATTCAGGTAATCATCCACGAAGATCAGAATTCCCATGATAAATGTAGTCAACAGTGTTTTTCTTTCTGTATTGCAGACTTTGGAAATGTATTTGGAAAAGCCGAAGCTTCCTTTTGAATCTGTAAGCAGACTGATCAGACCGCCAAACAGCAGGCACACCAGCATAACCCACACGTTCTCTGCCAGCATATCCTGAAGTGACTGGCTCCATCCTGCCAGAAATCCTTTTCCATAGAGAAGAATTGCTGCTACCATGGATCCTGCGATCATAAATTCCACGCAGCGTCTGGTAACTACCGCTCCTACAATGATCAGAAGCGTAATAATAATTGCCACAAGTCCTAAATTCAGATGCATATATCAGGCCTCCTTTTTCATACGAATTTTAATCAGATCAGGTAAATCCACTGCTTTAATTTCGAAAATCAATAATTATTATTGAGGTATGGATTCCGCAACAAAGCAAATGATTTTGAAAAAACACTCATCTCTCAAATAACGCTTAATGTTCATACCATCCTACAGTTCCAGGTTTCATATTAATATTGATCTGCTTAATCTCCTGATACTCTTCCAGTCCGTGAACACCCAGTTCTCTTCCGATACCGCTCATCTTGTAACCGCCCCACGGTGCTTCGTTAAAGGTTGGATTGTAGCAGTTGATCCAGGTGATTCCGGCACGGATTTCTTTGATCACATGCATAGCTCTGGAAATATCAGAAGTAAAGACTGCACCTGCAAGTCCATAAGGAGTGTTGTTTGCCATATCAATAGCTTCCTGCTCTGTTTTAAATGTCTGCACGGTCACAACTGGTCCAAAGATTTCCTCTTTTACGATCGTCATGTCGTCTGTGCATTCGTCAAAAACAGTCGGGCGGATAAAGTATCCTTTTGCGCATTCACCCTCAGTGTAACGTTCGCCTCCACATACTAATTTAGCACCTTCTTCTTTTCCTTTTTCAATATACGCCAGTACTTTCTCCATGTGGCTCTTAGAAACCATAGCTCCCATTTCTTTATTTCCATACGCATTTTTTCCTTTCTTATTGATCAAAGTCCTGTTACAAATTTTCCCTGACAATGCAAAAAGGGCACTATTCCGCCATCTGACGGAATATGTGCCCCTTTGCTCACAATCATGATCTTATATCTTTATTTAACTTGATTATTTTTTATAACTATTTTGTTAATCCTGCTTTTACATCTGCAAGTGCTTCATCGAATCTGGAGATTACGTCTTTGATATCCTGTTCGGAAATGACTGCTGTCGGCTCGAAACGGATAGTCTTTGCGTTAACCAGAGTTCCGGCTGTCATGACACGTCTTGCAAATAATCCTTTAGAAGTTTCATATCCAAGTTCGCATGTATGGAATTCAACAGCAAGCATCAGACCTGTACCACGAACTTCCTGAATGATCTCCGGATATTTAGCTGCCAGTTTTTCAAGACCGGCTTTCAGTACTTCACCTTTTGCTTTGCAGACACCTGGGATATCGTTTTCCAGCATGTATTTAATAGTAGCGATGGCTGCAGCACAACATAACGGGTTTCCACCAAATGTAGGAGAACCAAGAAGCCATGGGTTTTCAACAAGCTGATCTACCCACATGGATGGTTTACAGATGATACCTGTAATAGGAAGAATACCACCGCCGAATGCTTTACCATATGTCATGATATCCGGTGTAACGCCTTCTGCTTCGCATCTCCACATTGTACCTGTACGTCCCATACCTGTCTGGATTTCATCGAAAATCAATGCTACGCCGTATTCATCGCAGATTTCTCTGACTTCTTTCAAATATCCCTTAGGTGGAACAATGACTCCGGCTTCACCCTGGATTGGCTCAAGGATGACTGCTGCAACTTTCTCACCGACTGCTGTCAGGTTGCGGATTGCTTTACGCATATCTTCTGCATTTCCGTATTCTACATGCTGTACCTGCTGTACCATTGGTGTGTATGGAACACGGTAAGTGGATTTACCACCCATGGAGATGGCACCCATTGATTTGCCGTGGAAAGCACCTACTGTAGAAATGTACCAGCGTCCACCTGTTGCGATACGTGCAAGTTTCAGTGCCATTTCTACTGCCTCTGCACCACCGTTTGTAAAGAAGCAATACTGCAGGTCACCTGGTGTGATATCTGCCATTGCTTTTGCCAGATATCCACGAAGCGGATCCAGAAGTTCCTGAGAATGAAGTGCCTGATGATCAAGCTGTGCTTTTACTACATCCAGGATTTCTTTGTTACGATGTCCGCATGTGTAAATACCAAAACCGCCGAGGCAGTCGATAAATTTCTCTCCATTCAGTCCGTAGCAGTATGCGCCTTCATCCTGCCATTCCAGAACTGCTCCGCCTTCAGAGTCGGAAGATACAGATTTACGATATTTTAACCAGCCCGGGCTTACATAGTTGTCGAAATGATCCAGTGTTTCTTTTACCATTGCTTTTTTCTCTTCTGCCGGGATGTCCTTTGTGTCTGTTTCGATGAGTCTGATCACTCTGTCAAGATCTTTGATTACCTGTTTACTATCTGCCATAATTTCCTCCTCACTGCCCGGTCACACCGGACCTGTCCATTAATTTTCAGGGTAATAAAAAATGGCGCATCTGGAGATATATTCCAGATACGCCTTTGTATCATAATCAATATTTCTATTTCACCTGGCCTTTTCTTTTCGGTAGGTGTTTTGTTTTTTAACTTGGATTTATGATACCATTTCCTGCAGGGTGTGTGCAATGGTTACTTTTTTCTATTTTCCGGTTATTTTTAAGTATGTCTACTTGTTTTTGAGTAGTTCTGATGATAAAATAATTGTAATTATTTACATAAATACTCCCCCACTTCTTAGAGCAGGGAACTTATTTGATTCGGTTAAACTATTTTAAATCTTATGGAATGATAATTATGGAAAAGAATAAATTTTTGATGATCAATGACCTGATTTATGAAATATATCTGTGGAAAAATGTTTCTGATATAGATGCGTTTTTCTTTCAGAGACTGAAAATGATCGTACCTTTTGAATACGCCAGTCTGTTTCTCCATGATGAGACTGCTGATAATCCTTTTTCTCTTGGAAATCCGATCTGCTTTCCTTCTTCTTTTCAGGAAGCAGAACTTCAATATACACAATTTGCAGGTGAGGATGAACTCCTGTGGATCCTTCACGGAAAAGAATCCCAGCTGATCCGGGAAAGTGCAGTGCTGGACGAGGAACATCGTCTGAATTCTCCTCTTTACCTCAAATGTTACCGCAAGTATAACATTTACGACAGTCTGCAGTATACGATTGTTTTTCAGCAGAAGTTCCTCGGTGTTCTGACTCTTTTCCGGACACGGCCAAATGGGACTTTCGTATCTGATGATATGTTTTATCTGCGTGCAGTTGCCATGCATCTGAATCCGGTACTGCATCGGATGATTTTTGAAAAATCTTCTGAAAATCCGGCAGGAATATCCGGGCTGGCCCAGTTGTCAGAATATCATCTGACTGCCAAAGAAACCGAAATACTGAAATGTCTTCTGAATTTTCAAGACAATGAAGAAATTGCGGAGACTCTGCATATTAAAGAAACTACTTTAAATAAACATCTGCAGAATCTTTTCCGCAAACTGGAGGTACGGTCACGCTGGGAACTTTTGCGTAAACTGCGTACATAATAAACTTTCCAGATTCTCAGGTCAACTTCCCCCGTTTATGCCAGTAATTCTTTTTCGGCTTTCAGAATGCCAAGGATCATAGCGTCTCTTGTCTTTTCTTCATTGACAAGGTCTGATTCCTGGTATTCATAGAAGCCTTTTCCTGTGGAGATTCCGTTATTTCCTTCTTCTACCAGTTCATCCAGGAGATGATTTTCGCTCTTTTCATCAGAAAGGTCTGAATACAGATATTTTGCTACGGAATTAAATACGGACAGGCCACCCAGATCTGCAATCTTGAATGGGCCGGAGCAGGTGTAACGCAGGCCGTTTCCATACTTGATGGTACGGTCGATGTCTTCCGGATCTGCCACACCCTGTTCTACCAGATAGGTTGCTTCACGAAGCAGTGCAAACTGAAGCCTGTTAGACAGGAAACCTTTTACATCTTTTTTCAGAAGTACCGGTTCTTTTCCCATGTCTTTAAAAAGAGTGTAGAGGGTTTCGCATACCGCCTGATCTGTTTTATCACCTTTTGTGATTTCTACCAGAGGAATGATATGCGGTGGATTCAGAAAATGGGTTCCGCAGAATCTTTCCGGAAATTTTACGAATTCGCTGAGCTGGTTTACTGAAATTGCGGAAGTATTACTTGCCAGGATGGTATCCTCCGGTACAAGTTCTGATACTTCCTCATAAAAGTTCTTTTTCAGATTCATAATCTCCGGGATTGCTTCGATAACGAGATCAGCATTCTCAAAGCATTTCTTATCTACTGTAAACTGGATTTTTTCTTTTATCTCATCTGCAGCCTGTCTGGTCAGACACCTATTTTCAACCAATGCTGCCAGACTTTTATCAATCACTTTTCCTGCTTTTTCAAAATCTTTCTCTGCTACACTGTAAAGTACTGTCTCAATCCCATTTTCCGGAAACATCAGGCTGATTCCTGCTCCCATGAGTCCACCACCTGCTACAACTACCTTCTTTATTGTTTTTTCCATAGGTCTACCTCCTGATCTCAATTCTGTTTTCCCCACATATATGTCGGCGGAAATTTTATTTGCATACAAGATAAACCTTATCTCAGAATGAGAGTCAACCCTGATTTTAACATTTTTTTTGTTCTGGTTTTGTACATAATTCCGGTTTTTTCACTTAAAAATACTCTTTTTTGTGCAGATGCAAAGTCTGGTTTTCCCTTGACTCTATCCCAGGAACAGATTATATAATGGATTCATATTTATTTTAAGGAAGTGATCTCATGACATTAGAGGAAGAAATACGTGAGCTGATCTGTGTAATGGTAAAGAATCATCCGAAATCTGCCTATTACCGTGAACCGGTGATCGGATTTGCCAGTGCATCTGATCCTCTCTATGATCAGTTAGATGATCTGATCGGAAATCCCCAGATTCACCCCAAAGACATGCTGAATGGAGCGCAGACTGTGCTTGTATTGTTTCTGCCCTATTCAGAAGTAATCTATAAAGATATTAAGGGCGAATGCAAAACCTCCAGCATATGGTCTGATGCTTATATGCATACCAATGAACTGCTGGATCATATCATGGGCCAGGTTCAGAATCTTCTTGAACTGAAGGGCTACCATAGTGTCACCGAACCACCTACTGAGAATTTTGACCATGTATCAAAAACTGCACGGTGGGGACATAAATCCAATGCCGTAATCGCAGGAATAGGAACTTTTGGGCTGAATCATCTGCTGATCACCAAAAGGGGGTGTCTGGGCAGAATGAACAGCCTTGTCACTGACGCATATATTACTCCAACCAGACGTACAGATCATCAGTACTGCCTGTTTCATCAAAACGGAAAATGTAAGGTATGCATCATGAATTGTCCGTCCGGTGCAATTTCTCCTGATGGGACTATTGATAAGAAAAGATGTGATGCCTATCTGGAGGGTAAGAATATCCATGACTGGCAACAGGGATGCCCACAGTGTTCTCTGGGTCCATGTGCGCTTAAAGGATTTTAGCTAAATCAGACAGATACTATTATGCTTCAAAGTTCTGGCTATAACAGACGGAAGTTTCATGTCATTTTTATTTTAGAATCAGGAGGATGCTTATGAGTGTTTACACAGAAGCGGAACATGCAATTGCTCTTACAGATACTTTATACTGGATTGATCATCCACCGATTACCCCTGTACAGCGGTATCTTTTTGGCCGTTACCATTACCGTCTGAAAGATTTTAATACTGCTTTTCACTGGTTCACGCTTTCTCTTTCTGATGGCATAGAACAGGCATGGTTTGACATCGGAGAATGTCTGCGTCTGGATTTGGTCGACGCTGATATTTGGGCTGATTTCTTATCCGGATATCAGAGAAATTCCGGCTGTAATAATATTTCCGATGCAAAGATCACAGAGCTTTGCTATAAAAATGCATGGAACTATTATTCCAATGAAAATACCGAAAATTCATATCTTCCCAAAGGTGAATCTCTGTTCCGGCGTGGTTTTCTTCTCTGCCATGGTCTTGGAACACCTGCAGTTCCTGATACCGCATATCAATTTTTCAGCGATGTGGTCAGACTCCACTCTTCTCTGACACCGGATGATTTCAATATTTGCTGTGATTATTCCAATGCAGGTACTTCTGATGGCGGAACACACATTTCTTCCCCTGTTGACCTCTGTAAACTGCCTGCAGGTGCTGCCCTTTTTGAGATGGCAATGTATCATTCCAAAAATGAACAGCGCAGATTTCTGAAACAGGCATATGATTTCCACTTTGAAGAAGCGCTTTTCTATGATTATGAACATTGTGGAAAAGCTTATGAAGATTACGAATATCAGGATGATATCCGGGAACTTTTCAGTTTTCGTATCGGTCAGTATACACGCGTTCACGATGTAAACCCGTCCCCGAAATCTCTTGACCGGCTGGCATGCATGTACGAAAACGGTTATCCCGGAGATAATGAAGAACGCAGGAAAGCTTTTGCCCTGAAAGCAGCTCCCCTGCGTAAGAAAATAACTGTAATGAAAACAGCCACTGAAAAGCTTTTGTGATACTTTTATTCCTTTTCCAACAGGATCTGAACCTCGTATGGACAGTGATGATATTCTACCAGATTATCCTCATATTCATTGGCGATCACATATGCTGTCTTTTTGTATTTTTTCATATATTTCTTGAATTCATTTACATCCCATTCTCCGGCACATATCCTTGATCTGAAGCATAGATAGGTGCCTGCTGGAAGCTCCTTGATATTGGGATGATCAAAGAGCTTATCTTTCAGATATACAAAATATTTCCTGGGTTTGAACTCTCCCCTGAACAGGGCGTCAAAATCTGCCAGATATCCGTACTGTCTTCTGAAATGTGACTGGTTCAGACCTTCGCTGTTCTTTAACGCGGCCAGTCTGGTCTCTACAGATTCCACATCATCGTCCTGTTCATATCCTACTGTCAGGATATATCTTTTATCCAATTGTACAAGATATGGAACATTTTCGAAATCATACTGCTTCAGATAGGAAAAATATTTCTGATACCAGACAATATCTTCGTACATCTCGTTGATACGTTCTCTCTCCGCTTCGATTCTTTTCTTCTGTTTTTCAAGAAGCTCCTGCATTTTATCTACTGTTCCTTCTTTCAGTATTTCTTCAATGTCAGGAAGAGGCATATCCAGGCTTCTTAAATATCGGATCCTGTCTATGTAATGAAACTGTTCAAAAGAATAATATCTGTATCCACTTTCCTGATCTACAACATAGGGAGTCAGCAGACCGGCATTGGAATAATTTCGCAGCTGCTGCACTGATATTCCCATCATTCTCGCTGTTTCTCCTATTGAATATAAATGCTTTTCTGTTGTTTTTTCCATTTGTCTGTCACCTCATCTTTTATACGGGAAAAAGCGGACTGTAATTTGTCCGCTTCCTGAAATTATTCTGTTTTAAACCTCTCTCTTACCAGTTCTGCAAGATACTGTGCTGTTCCTTCTACACCAAGCATTCCACTGTCTATCAGAATATCTTTATAATTCACATCTTCCGGAGCATAGCCCGCATAATGCCTGTGATATGCTTCTCTGGCTTTGTCTACCTCACGGATCATACGTTTTGCCGATTCTTCTGTCATCTTCAATGTACTGATACAGTTTTTCAGACGCTGGTCATATGAAGCATATATATAAATCCTCAAATGATTCTTTACACTTTCCAGAATATAATCAGCACATCTTCCAACTATAATACAATTTCCCTTATCTGCAATATTAAGGATAATCTCTCTTTGTGTATCAAACACATCATGCTGCATGCGGATTCCACTCTGTCCCAACGGAAACATCATCTGAAAAAATCCATTGGATACGGTTTCATCTGCATCACTGATCGTTGACACCGGAAGTTTCATTTTCTTTGCCGCAGCATCTACAATATCCCTGTCATAATATTCAATTCCAAGAATCTCAGCCATTCTTGCTGCAATGGGACGTCCCAGACTTCCGAACTGTCTCGCAATTGTTATTACATATTTACTCATTTTTAATCACTCCTGTTTAATAAAACGATTCTGCAAAAGTTCAGCTCACAGTAAACTGTAAGTAACAGCTACGGATTATTTGCGTCTTGTATATTTTCCGTTTCTCTTTTCAATATAATCCAGAGCAAACTGACAGATTGTACAGATTACAAAATAAATGATTGCTGCAACAATATATGCCTCAAGGAATTTAGAAGAACGTCCTGCTACAATCTTCGCACGTCCCAGAATTTCCGGAATTGCAACTGCGAATGCAAGGGATGCATCCTTGATCAAACCGATAAACTGATTTCCAATGTTCGGTAATGCTGTAGAAAACGCCTGCGGCAGTACTACTCTTATCAGACCCTGATTTGTTGTCATTCCCACTGAATAGCAGGCTTCCAGCTGTCCCGGATCAACGGCCTGAATACAGCTTCGGAACATTTCTGACATATAGGAACCTGTGTACAGTGAAAAACAGAAAAACATAAAATAAATAGCGGGGATGCTGTTAATGCTTACATTCGTACCCCATTTATAGTTGACCCACTCCAGAAGTCGCGGAATTCCATAATAGGTTACCAGGATCTGTACCATCAGAGGGGTACCTCTGATAATTGCAATGTAAATAGCTGAAATCTGCTTCAAAACCGGAATCTTAAAAATACGGATCAAAGCTGTTACAAGTCCAAGAATACTTCCAAAGATCAGTGCCACTACTGCGATCAGTAATGCATAGGGAATACCTTTCATAATCTCCGGCAGGCACTGCCACATATATTGAATATCTAATGCTCTCATCTTTCCTCACTCCTACTCTTTTATCTTTTTCAGGAACTGTCTTGTACGTTCATTCTGCGGATGATCGATCACCTGTTCCGGTGTTCCCTGTTCCACTACCACTCCGCCGTCCATGAATACAACCTTTGAGGCGACATCATGTGCAAAGGAAATCTCATGGGTAACAACGATCATGGTAATTCCGGTTTCTGCGATCTCTTTCATCGTTTCCAGTACTTCTCCTACAAGTTCCGGGTCAAGAGCTGAAGTTGGCTCATCAAAAAGAATAACGTCCGGCTGCAGCACAAGTGCTCTGGCAATGCCGGCTCTCTGCTGCTGGCCGCCGGACATTTGGATCGGATAATAATCCAGTCTCTGTCCAAGTCCGACCTTTTCAAGCATTGCCTTGCTTCTTTCATATGCTTCCTGTTTGTTGACTTTCTGAACGATGGTAAGGCCTTCCATGACATTCTGGATCACTGTTTTGTTTTTAAAAAGATTGTAGTTCTGGAATACCATCGCTGTCTTTTTTCTGAGTTCCATAACTTCCTTTTTTGTTCCTTCTTTGCATGGAACAGTGAAGCCATTGACACAGATCGTGCCCGCATCTCCTCTTTCCAGAAAATTAATGCATCTGAGGAAAGTGGTCTTTCCTGAGCCACTGGGGTCCAGGATTGCCACTACCTCTCCTTTCTTTACTTCCAGGTCAACTCCTTTCAGTACTTCAAGGTCTCCAAAAGATTTATGTACCTGCGAACATTTCACCATTACCTCGCTCATCAGAGTCATCTCCTTTACCGTCTTTTATCGTTTCTTATTTTTCATTTGCCTGAAAATCTTCCAGTGTGTCTTCTGTAAAGAAACCATTTTCAGCCATGCTGGTTACGCCGCTGTCACTGCCAAGATATTTCTTTGCAAGTTCAGATAATGTTCCATTGTAGTAGAGTTCCGGAAGATATTTGTCAAAGATATCTGCGATCTGCTGTCCTTTGTCTGTTTTTGCAAACAGGAAGTAGGAAAATCCACCATTGTAAATATCATCAGAAATATGAAGTCTGTCCTCAATTCCTGCAACCTGTGCTTTGGAATATGCAGCGGATGGGTCGTTTACAGTTGCATCTACACGGCCGTTCACAATCTCATCAAGCATCTGCGGAAGAGTTCCATCCAGATATTCCAACGTAAATGCATCCGGATTTTCGTCCAGGTACTGTTCCATCTGTGTTGTGAAAGAACTTCCTACGATAGCATCTACTTTTTTGCCTTTCAGATCTTCAAAACTGTCCATTGGATCATCAGCAGTGGAAATAACCGCAGAACCTGCGAAAAGGAATGGATATTTCGGATACAGATACATTTCTTTTCTTTCATCTGTCTCACCAAGCTGATTGCTTACCACATCGAACTTGTCTGCATCAAGACCGGGAAGAAGTGTATCCCACTGTGTATAGCTGTATTCACATTCGATCTCCGGTGCCAGTTCATCGATTGCTTTGATTACTTCGATATCATATCCTGTAATATTGTCATCTTCGTCTACATATGTATATGGTTCATAATCTGCGGTTCCTGCAACTCTGACTTTAATTACATCACTGCTGGAATTCTCATCTTTTGATGCGCCGTATACAGGCATGCTCACTGCTACTACCATCACCATTAATGCTGCAAATAATCGTTTCCTCCTCGTGCTCTTTTTTGACTAAACATGGTTTACTTTTCTGATTTTATAATGTTCTATACCGTACCTTTCAAGCAGATTCAGTATAATAAAAAAGAAGTCGCAGTTTACCTTTCATGGTGTCACCTTTGACTTCTTTTATCTACATATTTATTTTCCATAAGCGATTTCCAGTGCATTCAGGAAATCATGAATAATATCTTCTTCCTCTTCAATACCAACGGAAACACGAAGCAGTCCATTGGTAATTCCCATTTTTAATCTTTCCTCTTCCGGAACATTCTCGTGTGAGGAAAGCGGCGGATAGGAAAGTGTGGTTCTGTATCCTCCAAGTGTCATGGCATAATGCGCAAGATTCATACTTCTCAGGAACAGGTTCATCTTCTCTCTGTCTTCATCAATTTCAAAACTGAGTATTCCGCCATAATATGGTCCGAATTCTTTCTCTGCAGTGCTGTGTTGTTTATGAGAAACAAGTCCCGGATAATTTACTTTCTTTACATAGGGTGATTTCTCCAGTGCTGCTGCCAGAGCTTCCGCATTTTTGCTTTGCTTCTTGATTCTAAGATCCAATGTACGGATTCCTCTGCAAATCAGCCATGATGAAAATGGATCTGACTGTGAACCGATCAATACCTGCAAATCATGGATCTTATTGATCATCTCTGCACTTCCTGTAGCTGCCCCGCATACTGCATCGGAATGACCATTTGCAAACTTTGTAAGACTGTTTACAACAATATCTGCACCCAGTTTCAAAGGTTGAACCAGAGCGCCTGTCATAAATGTATTATCTACAATAAGTATCGCATGATTCTCATGTGCGATATCTGCAACTGCCTTAAGATCAGGAACCTCCACCAGCGGATTGGATACTGTTTCTGTATATAACATTACTGTATTCGGCTGGATTTTTGACTTTACATCTTCCAGATTGGTAAAATCTGCATAGGATGTTTCCACTTTATATTTCTTTAAGATATCTTCAAATATCTCAATGGATTCTCCATACAAAGTTCTGTCTGAAAGAATATGATCTCCGGCTTTTGTTTTCGTTATGATCGCACTTGAAATTGCTGCCATACCTGATGAACAGGAAACTGAAGCTTCCCCTCCCTCCAGACAGCTGATAAGCTCATTCAATGCTGTTCTGTTTGGATTCCGGTTTCTGTTATAGCAGTATCCGCTTACATCATATCTTCTCTGCAGATCTTCAAGATCATTTACATTATGTGCAGTAGACATATGAATAGGAAGTGCTTCCGGATGGGTAGTTTCCAAATTGAAATAGGCTCCTTCATTCAGCAGCCTCGTTTCAAACTGCCAGCTTTCCTCAATTTTACCTACCATAGCAAAATCCTCCTTGTATGATATCGCCCGCAATATTATATAAGAAATGATTCATGTATTCTCTCTACTTAGTCAGGCGGATAAAATAAAAAAGCAAAGTACACCTTTCCCAAGGCGCCTTTGCCATACTTCTTACATATTATTACAAACTTTTTATTTCTATCAAGCACTATCTTTTTTCATCTCTTGCTTTCGACACGCTTATCATAAACTCTGTTTCTGTAACAGAGTCAAGGGCAAATTTTATTTTTGTAAAATGTGCTTGACTCTTACTCTGTAACAGATTGTATAACAGATACAAAATATACAAAAAATTCAGGAGGCAAATCACTATGAGTATTATAAAATTATTCTATCGTAATCCATCTGCCCCACAAAAGGCTTCCTCTGAAACAGGTATCGACTTCTGTACCGGATCTCTATTAAAAAAAATACTGATATTTTCTTTCCCTCTGATCATAACAAATGTGCTTCAGCTTCTTTTTAATGCTACTGCCATGATCATTGTAGGACAATTTAATGGTGATCAGGCTCTGGCAGCTGTTGGTTCCACGTCCTCTCTTGTTTCATTGCTCGTCAGTGTTTTTAACGGAATTTCTGTGGGTGCCGGGGTGATCGCAGCCAATTATTTCGGAGCACGCAATAAAGATGCTGTCTCAAAAACAGTTCATACCTCTATTATCATGTCTGTATTTCTGGGAATACTGCTGCTTTTTACAGGACAGTTCTTTTCACGCCAGATTCTTATCCTTATGAACTCTCCTGCAAATGTTATTGATCTGTCAACCCTGTATCTACGCTGTTGCTTCTATTGTATGCCTGCTTTTATGGTCTACAATTTCGGAAGTGCACTTATACGTGCTTCCGGTGACTCCAGACATCCACTCTATTATCTTACATTCTGTGGACTGGTCAATGTACTTCTCAGCTTTCTTTTCGTAGGAGTCTTCCGGCTCAGCGTGGCAGGAGCCGGACTGGCAACTGTAATTTCCCAGTATATGTCTGCATTCCTTATTATCAACCGGCTCAGGAATGACCAAAACTGTTTTCAGCTTACCTGGAAAAAGCTACATTTTTCTTCCAGATATGGATACGAAATTTTTTAAGTTGGAGTTCCTATTGGTCTGAGAAGTGTAGCCATGCCAGTTTCCAATGTACTGATCCAGTCATCGATCAACAGCTTCGGTGCTGTAGTCATCGCCGGAAATTCAGCGGCAGTCAGTCTGGAAAATATGACCGTATTATTCACGCCTTTTATATATGTATGGTTTATGTTTCCATAGCAGCACTCTTCCTGGGCATTACAGTAAATATTTACAGTATCCCACTTCTTCATTTCTATACATCTGGTGAAGAAGCCCTTGCTGTGGGCATATTGCAGCTGCGTCTGGTAAACCTTCCTTATATTCTGTGCGGACTCATGGAAGTTTCCGGTGCTGTATTAAGTGGAACCGGACATTCTTTTCCGCCTATGATCATTTCCGTGATTGGTGTCATTGGCCTTCGTATCCTGTGGGTACTGACTTTTTTCCAGATACACCCTTCTCTTGAGTCCCTGTATCTGTCTTATCCGATTTCATGGGGTGTTACTTTTATCGGACAATATATCTGTTTACGGACCTTATGGAAAAAAATTGTGAAAGAAAATCAAATTAATGCTTGACTCTCTTTCTGTAACAAGGTTCTTTCTGTAACAAGGTTTATACCTTAGGTAACACATTTCAAAGCGATTTCAGTTTACCGGTTACAGACAAGTCGAGATACAGATGTTTTTATCTGCTTGACTCACTACAATCAGTAACACTATTTCACGAAACGGAGGATTATTATTATGGAAAAATTTGAATTTGATGACATTTCTTTCAGTGAAGATACACGAATTCTCTACGAAGGACACCATATAAACGGCATGAATCTGGCACCTGAAGCCTTTCCTTTATTTATGACAAGTGCTTTTAATATGGGCAACCTTGACGATGTAGAGCACACCTATGATACGAAAGGATACACTTATATCCGTACAAGAAACCCTAACAGAAAAGCTCTGGCTGATGTTCTTACCTATCTGGAACAGGGAAAAGATACTCTGATCTTTTCATCTGGTATGGGTGCGATCACTACTACTTATTTCGCTCTTCTCCAGCCTGGTGACCATATGATCTGCAATGAAAACATCTACGGTGAAACCTTCGATGCGATCACTTCTCTGGTGAAAAACTATGGAGTGACTACCACATTTGTTCCGTTTGATGATCTGGATGCAGTAAAAGCTGCTGTTCAGCCAAACACAAAAATGTTATATACAGAAGTTGCCAGCAATCCGACAGACCGTCTGTGCGATGTAGCTGCTATTGCAGAAATTGCACACGAGGCCGGAGCACTTCTTATGGTTGATAATACATTTACTACTCCAATCTGTATCAAACCACTTACTCTTGGTGCTGATATCGTAATCAACAGCCTGACAAAATTCCTGAATGGACATTCCGATGCACTTGCAGGTTCCATCACAGTTAAAGATATGGCTCTTTTTGAAAAAATCCATACTGTAAGAATGCTGACCGGAACTTCCGGATGCCCATTTGCATCCTTCCTGATCTTCCGTGGTATCCATACCGCCGAGCTTCGTATCAAAAAGCAGTGTGAAAATGCTGCAAAACTGGCTCTGGCTCTGGCAGATAACCCACATGTATCCGTCGTTAATCATCCTGCCGTAAGTATGCATCCGCAATACGAACTCGGAAAGAAGCTCTTCTCTTCCCCATATCTTGCGACCGGTATGTTCAGCTTTGAAATGCCGGATGACCGTGAAAAGATCAATGCATTCATGGATAAACTTCATATTGCGCACTATGCCCCAACCCTTGGAGGTATCCGCACAACACTTTCTTATCCTCTTCTTTCTTCACATATGCATGTCCCGGAAGAAGACCGCAAGAAAATGCATATCACCGGCGGTCTGATGCAAGTTTCCACAGGAATCGAAGATGCAGATGATCTGATTAAAGATTTCACAAATGCATTAAAAGTTTTTGACTAATTTCTCTTATATCGATATATTCCACCTCAAAAACAGAGAAAGAGACTATACAAAAAGTGGTCTCTTTCTCTGTTTTTATATCTATTCTCTTCTAAGTTCTGATATCAGGCTCATGAAATCCTGCCATCTTTCATTTCAAATACAGTATCAACGATATTCATAGTAGATTTTCTATGTGATACAAGTACTACAGTCTTTTTCTCTGACGCTTCCCGCAGAGATTTCAGGATGATTCCTTCATTCAGGGAATCCAGATTGGATGTTGGTTCGTCCATAAGGATCAACGGACTGTCATGTAAGAATGCCCTGGCGATTCCGATTCGCTGTTTTTCCCCGCCGGATAAGGTATCCCCCAATTCGCCTACTTCTGTGTCGTATCCTTTTGGAAGTTTCATTATAAAGTCGTGAATAGAAGCTTTCTTTGCTACTTCGATGATTGCTTCTCTGGAAGCCCCCGGACTACCTACTGCGATGTTGTTAGCAATGGAATCATGGAACAGATGAGTTTCCTGTGTTACGTAGCTTTCCATATCTCGCAGATGTCTGGTTTGGATTTTTCTTACATCTTCGCCATCTACGGATACGCTTCCCTGATTTACATCCCAGAAACGCATGAGCAGTTTCAGGAGTGTAGACTTGCCAGAACCGCTGGCTCCGTGGATACCGGTGATCTTGCCTGGCTCCAATTTCAGGGAATAATCATCCAGGATTGTTTCATTTTCGTAAGAAAAGGTAACATGCTGTGCTTCTGCACCTGAGAATACATTTACGCTGTTCTTTGCTCTGCCTGTTAAAATACCTCTCAAAATATATTTTTCTTTTTCCGGACTATTCTTTTGATTTCTTATATCCACATTCCCGGAGATTTCTTCCACCATGGGTGTTTCTTCCAATAAAGACAGAACTCTCTCTCCGCTTGCCAGCGTCTGATTCAGATTGTTGGACAGACTGGATAACGCTACCACTGGTCCAAATGAACCCATCATTGCAATGGTACAGGTCAGGATTCCCTCGAATCCGATTTCTCCTTTTCCGTAAAACCATACAGTCAGTGCCAGCATTCCAAAGGATGACAACAAAATTACCATATTGGTAAATGATCTCTGAGCACCTTCCATTTTGCTTAATTTCTCCTGCATTCCCGCCAGACTTCTGGAGCGCTCAGACATTTGTTCTTTTCGTTTCTCCCCCTGATCGTACTGAATTGTTTCATCCAGACCACGAAGGGAATCTAATACAAAACTGTTCAGTTCCCCGAATTTTGTGCGGAATTCCATTCCCATCTGGCTTCCACGTCTGCCGTTCCACATAGGGATCACGACTCCCACGATCAGATAAGCGGTCAGCGCAAGAAGTCCTGCCAGCCAGTGATATCTTCCGATAAATATCACCATGATCAGAGAAGTCAGGGTTGCAATGGCAATCGGTGATATTGTGTGTGCATAAAACACTTCCAGAAGTTCAATGTCTGTTGTAATGATAGAGATCAAATTCCCCTTATCCCTGCCTTCCAGCTTCGCAGGACAGAGCTTCCGCAGAGCTGCAAATACTTTGTGACGGATAATCGCCAGGAGTTTAAATGCAATAAAATGATTGCAGTATTGTTCTGCATAATGCAGGATTCCGCGGAAAACTGCTATGATGATCATTACAGTTATGATTGTTTTTACACTTCCTGCACCTCCGGCTATAAGCCCATGTACAATTGCCTGCCCTGCAAGAATAGTCAGAAAAATAGCACAGAGATATCCGGCTGTTCCCAGGATGATCGCCGCCAGCATGATATGAAGCAATGGTTTCACCAGACCGATCAGGCTTCCCATAATTGAGATAGCACTTCTGCGTTTTTTCGTTACAGCCGCTCCATATGATGCTGTGCTTTCATTCACCATCTTCTTTTGTACTGTACTTTTCTGTATGCTTTTTTTATTCGTATCAGACATCCACAGGATCCTCCTTTCCATAGTTCTCCAATGCCATCTGGCTGTCATACAGATATCTGTATTCACCATTCAATTGCATCAGCTCTTCATGTTTTCCACTTTCTTTTATTTCCCCGTCTTTCAGGAAATAAATCTGGTCGGAATTTACCACATTTGCCAGTCGATGTGAGATCAGAAGTACTGTCTTTGTTCTTGCAAGCTGGTGGATCACATCCATGATCAGTTCTTCACTCTCCACATCAATATTGGAAGCAGCCTCATCAAAAATATATACTGCCGAGTCTCTGAGTAATGTTCTGGCAATCGCCAGCCTCTGGCATTGCCCGCCGGACAGGTTGCTCGCCTTTTCCAGCAGTTTCGTCTGCAGTCCGTCCTGAGTCTGCAGAAATCCCAGGAGATTTACCTTCTCAAGAACTTCCTTCATTTCCGCTTCTGTTGCGTCCGGCTTTGCCATGCGAAGATTCTCTTCTACAGTTCCCTTAAACAAATAACTGTTATGGCAAACCAGTACCACATGTCTCATCAGATCTGTTTCCTTCACCTTGGAAAGCGGCACACCGCCAATGGTAATCTCTCCGGTAAATCCTCTGTTCTTTGCAGAAATGATCCCTGCGATCGTGCTCTTTCCGCATCCGGATTCTCCTACCAGAGACACAAAGCTTCCCACCGGAAGGTACAGATCAATTCCTTTCAAAATCTCTCTGTCTTCTTCATATGCGAAATGTACATTCTTAAAGGAGATATCCAATGATCCATCAGGCAGAATCTTCTCTCCTGTCTGTGGTTCCGGTAAATCTAATATCTTAAAAATCTTGTCACTTGCCGCCATACCATTCATTGCAATATGGAAAAAAGATCCCAAAAGTCTTAATGGCAGAAAGAATTCACTTGCCAGAAGAACTATACATAAAGTTCCGGAAATGCTGATATTTCCTTTTAGAAATTCAGATACTGCCACTGCCATACCAATTGCCGCACCGCCATATGCCACAATGTCCATCACACTGGTGGAATTGAGCTGCATAGTCAGAACTTTCATGGTAATTCTGCGGAAGTTCTGGGATTCTACATCCATCTCATCTGCTTTCTGCTGGTCTGCCTGATAAATTTTCAGGGTTGTCAGTCCCTGCAGATTTTCCAGGAATGAATCCCCAAGTCCTGTATAAATACTCCAGTATTTGTTCAATAACTTCTTTGCGATTTTCTGTACTGCCACAATGGAAATCGGAATCAGCGGTACACAGATCAGAAGGATCACACTGGCTTTCAGGCTTACTCTGCAGAGAATGATAAACAATGTCAGCGGTGCAATCAGACTGTAGAATAACTGCGGAAGATATTTTCCGAAATAAGTTTCCAGTTGCTCTACGCCTTCTGTTGATACCTGAACTACTTCTGAAGAAGATACCTGTTCATTGTAGGATGCCCCCAGTTTCAGCATTTTTTCATAAATTTTTTCACGCAGGATACGCTTCACATCTACGCATGCCAGATAGGATGATCTCGCCCCCATCCGCTCACAGACAAACCGGATGATTACTACCAGAATCAGCGTAATTATTGTGCATTCAACAGCTGTTGTTGTCACATTCTGATATACGACCTTTTCCAGTAAATCTGCAATCGAAAAAACTGCCAGTACCTGTGACAGAAGTGCCGCCCACTGCCACAGAATCGTATACATAATATACTTTTTCGCATGGGATAATAGCCCCACCAGTCTTGTTTTTATCATGAGTTTTTTACCTTTTACTCTCTCTTTTATGTTATCTCTTACATTACTTTTTGTATTAACGTTGTGCTGTCTTTATGTTATCTTTTCTGTCTACTTCCGCGCTTCTGTTTTGCTACATATCAGATGCCATATCGCAAGGATCGGGTGATACAGCAACATTCTCGGTCCGGAGAATCGCATCACCTGACGGATCTGTTCTCTTTTTTCCGGCTTATAACAATGCACCTTACAATTCGCACAGAATGTCTTTTCTTCCATAAATGGACACTTCTGGCTTCTGAATTTTGCATAATCAGAAAGCTCCTGACAGACAGGGCACATCTGTCTGCCCTGCCGCTCCTCGTTGGAATGATTCTTTCGGCAATATAATCGGATCATTTCTTCCACAACATACTGCTCTTTCTGACGTTTCTTTTCCACCTTATTCATCTTATTTAGCACTTTCCAGCACACTAGTTTCCGGTTTTATAGTTTGCACTCTAAAAAAGAAGTATAACATATGGCAGACCCAGACCACCACCAGACAAATCCTGCCAATGGGTACATTTTTCATACACAGGAATCCAATACTCATGATCACGGTCACTGTTCCCACAATGCGGAGCTTTGTTCCCATTGTCATTGCTCTTTTCTGTACAAAACTATCGAGATGTTTCTTATATAAACCGGTTCCAAGGAACCAGGAATGGAGCTTTTCTGAACTTTTTGCAAAGCAGAACAACGTCGCCATATAAAACGGAACTGTCGGCAGAATCGGCAGTACAATTCCCACTGTGCCCAGGCCCAGACATAAAAATCCCAGTATCATCCAAAAGATTTTGAGTGTATGTTTCATAATTTTCTCCATCCTTTTCTATATCTTCTCTATCCGGTTATCTATTACTAACCGCCAGATCATTGTATCAGCATCATTTGGTTAGTGTCAACTAATTTTTGTAGTTTCGTTCCTTATGAGAACGGTTTATGAATTTCTGAAATACCTGTAAAATCAGATTTTTGTCATAATTGTGCATAATAAAAAGGCCGAACTTTCTTCATTTCGACCTTTAATCCTACATCCAGAATGTCAGCACTGCTGTACTCTCCGGCATATGTGCGTTTCCAATATTACAGGCAACAGTAATGTGAACTGTGCCCTTTACATTTCCCATCCTGCCACGGAAAAAATGACAGGCACTGAGCGGAATCCTCAGATGTCCATCCTTTATGACCGCTTCATAAAGCTGTCCCTGCTTCTCATATTTCAAAGAAGAAATATGTCCCCACATCCTGGTTCCGTCAATTCTGGATCGTCCATGAACCTCCCGGATTTTCAGTTCCAGCCAGCTTCCGCGTGTATTATTTCGAATAAGTGCAAGATGCTCAAATCCCTGATGAGCCATGGAAATCCTGGTTTCACTGTTTCTGCTCATCTGATGAACCGCAATCCCAACCTGAAACTTTCCTTTCTCCAATATTTTCTCAATAAAATATGCGTTTGACTCCCTGCTGTATTGACTATCCTGGGTCTCTTCATGACTCTTATCCTGTTCCGCAGTCTTTCTCCCATTCCTTATCATAGTCCTCAGCAGATTATAATCCACATTCTCGATCAACTGCCTCATCTTCTCCGGAATCTCTTTATCCGGAATATTCATCGCCTTCAGATACAGCTTCACATCCCGCAGAAGTTTCTTGTAAATCAGTAAAGCATGCGTTCCCTCGGTAGTAAACTCATATTTCTCCGTCAGATATCCTCTCTCCATGCACTCTTTAAAGAAACGACTGACCGGACCATGACTCACCCCGCAGATGTCTGCGATCATTGTAACACTCCCACGCTTTTTCCCCACCTTTTCCAGTTCCATAAGATACTGGATCTGAAGCATTGAGGGATGCAGAAGATTCACACTATCCTGTTTATTCATGCCCCTTATCCCTCCGACTTCCAGATATGTACATCAAGTTCCCGGCTGTTCCAGTCAACAGGCTTCTCACCTTTTCTCGTAAATGCAATCAACGCGACTCCCTCTATAATCGGATCCTGACATCGGGTTAGAAACTTAAATGCACCAGATGGTATCCGGGGATTTCCCATTCTCTCTTCCGCCTGCATCCATCCCTGTTCCGGATCTTTGTACCATAAATTCTGAGATGATGCCTCGCCTTCCCTTTTAATCAGTTCAAAACTGCTCTCATCTTCAGTAACATTCAGACAGATATTCTCAGAAAAACGTTTAAATTCCCTGGCAAATCTTCTCGGACACGTCTTCTCTATCTGGTAGATTCCCATGAGAAACTGATAACTCCCCTGCCGGTACCAGCTACGCAGATCCGACTGCTTCAAAATCCTCTCAAAAGTATCTCCATAATCCACAAAATTGCAGATCTGCTGAACCGTCTCCTCACTGATCACATGCTCCATGCGACAGGCATCCTCTTTTGCCTTCTCCTCTGAAACACCGACAAACTGCAAAAACTGCGTCAGGATTTCATGACGATATTGAAATTCCTCACCTGTAATCTTCCCAAGCTCCGTAAGAAAAATCCCTGATTCAGCTCCTCTCCCCTGCAACCCTGTATGCGTGTCTTTCTCCCTGATAACATATCCATGAATCTTCAATTGTTTCAGATAAAAATTAACTTCTCTTCTGCTCATATCCATACGGCTGCATAACTCCTCAACCGTAATCTCTGCTCCTGCATTCGCAATCAGACAAATCTGCTCCAACATGTCTTCCTCAATCTCACGTCGTGAGGATGGAAGCTGAGTATCCGTTTCCTTTATTTCTTCAAAATCAGTTTGCATCAGTTTTTTCATTTTAATCCCGCCTGAATTATTCTATAGCAATTTTCTCTCCAAGTACCTTATATCAAAAGGTTAGTTTTGGCTAATTTGTATTATATGAACAATTCTGCGTTACTGTCAAGCCAATTCTGTGTTTCTGTTTTTTATACAAACTGATTGATTTTATATCTCACCCTTTTTTAATTTTCGTTCTAACTCTAAAACTTCTTTTCTGCACAATTCTATTGCATCATTACAGGCTTCCACATCATCACCATCTATCTCTATGCTATCGTCACCAGGATATCTGGTTGAAAAATAAAAACCATCTATCATTCTCATATGTGTCTGCGTATTTTTTGAAAACTCTGCTCCCATATTTCCTCTTAGAAATTTCATCAGTCTGTTCAGACTATGTGTACGCAAAATATTTTCAAAATCTTTCTGTTGCATAGCATCATCCGGTTTATAGTATTCTGAGATCAGATGCTTCATATATTTTTCGCATATTCCCTGTGCCATGGCACCCATCATATTTGCAACTATCCCCGCATCATAAGAAGCCTTAAAATATTGAAAATCATTTTCTGCAAAATCAAAATAACTGTTTAAGGCCATATCTGAATTCCCTCCTTTCGCACATTTATATAATACAGCATTTTATTCCTTTTCCAGTCATCGCCAACTACAATTTTCAGATCCGTTTCTGCATCATCCAATTCCTCAGAGGATACTTCTGATTTTAGAAGATAAAGATATTTTTTAAGTTCCGGCCGGGAACGGAATGACTCTGACAGTTCCAGAAACAGATCAACATCACTGCTATATTTCTCTTCTCCCCGTGCACAGCTGCCATACAGATATATTGTCTTAATATAAGGCCTTATGCATGATGACTGAATAGTTCGTAAAGCATACTCCGCTGCATCTCTCTGCCGTTTTGATCTGATACATGTCAGCATTTTCTATCCCTCCGTTTTCTCTGTATATTATTTCCAGATTATACTTACATTTTCTGCTTCAGGATTTCTTTGTAAAAAAATTATAACATTCCTTATCTTCTATGTCTATCTTCCATTTATCTGGTGAAAAATTAGAATGTATTATTGTTACTTTCTTTTATTTTCCTTCAAAGATCTGAGCGATCGGTGAATCTGCAGACAGTATCACTGTTTTGTCCTCACCTTTCATAGATGTTTTCAGCGCATCCAGGCTTCTTACAAATGAATAAAACTCACTCCTGTCCTCTTCTCCATAAGCCTGCGCAAGGATTTTCATATATTCCTGCTCACCCTCTGCCTCCAGAATCTCTGCCTGTTTTTTTGCATCAGAAATCTGGATTGCTACTTCTTTGTCCGTTTTATTTCGAATCACCTTTGCTTCAGAGTTTCCCTCTGCCTTGTAAGTCGCTGCAATATTATCCCGTTCAGAAATCATTCGTTCATACACAGCTTCCTTATTATCATCCGGCAGGTCCAGCTGCTTGGTTTCGAATTTAAGAAGCTCAATTCCATACTGATCCATGTTTGTTCCTATTGCCTCCATGACCATATCAGACAGTTCTCCGTCACGGCTTGTGATCACCTGATCCTGAGACATACTGCTGATCGCATTTTTGGTAGCATTATACACAGCAGTATTAATTCGGCTCTCACCACTTTCCACAGAAGAGTTTAATGTCTGTGCAAATTTAAGCGGATCGCTGATTTTCCAGAGAACATAACTGTCACTGATCATCGTTTTCTTATCTTTTGTAATTACATCAGATGCTGCAAGATCATACAGCAATGTTTCCTTTGGCAATGACTGTGTACTCTCTATAAACGGAATCTTAAAGCTGATTCCCGATGAACTGATCACCCTGTCGACCTTACCAAACTGACGGATCAGTTTGTATTCATTTTGCTGAGTTACTGTTACCGACGCTCCGACAGCTACAATCACTGCAGCCACACCAATTAATATTCCAATTTTCTTACCTTTCATAAATTAGTCCTCTCCAAAATTATATCTCTATCCTTCGTATTTCATTTACCAAAACACCTTTTATATGAAATATTTTCTGTCATTTCATTATTCATTCTCAGAATCATATCAAGCGGATATTCGCAATCCGCTTTGCTACTTGCTCATAACCGAATAACTGCTCCGCAGTTTACCAGAAGAAGCTTGCACTCCTCCTGATACAAGCAAGTCCCACCCACTACTCATTGCTTTTCGCAATTGAAGCAGGGGACTTACTTGATTCGGTTAAATCTTGCGTGTCCTGAGCAGGATCCGTGTTCAGTGTCTCTGTCGGATTCTCTGAACTGTTCCCTGTAAAAGAATCTAGCGGCAGAACCTTCTGCACTCCATCTCCATTATCAATCACAATCTTCATTCCCGGCAGCACATCTTCCATTGTCTCATAGAACATACGCTTCTTTGTGATCTCCGGATTCTTAACATACTCCTCATACATGGCATTAAAACGTGCAACCTCAGCTTCTGCTTCATTAATCCTTACCTGTTTCTGCGCCTCAGCATCCTGAATGATCTGGTCTGCTTCTGCCTCAGCCTCCGGAAGCTTTTCGTTTCTGTATTTATTGGCATTATTCAAAGCAGTTTCTTTTCCCTGCTTGGCAGTTTCTACTGCTTTAAATGCTTTCATAACTTCCTGTGTGGGCGGTTCTGAATCCTGGATTGTGATATTCACAAGCTGGATTCCCAGATTCTGTTCCTCCATCTGTTTCAATATCATTTCTTTGATCTTGCTCTGGATCTCACCTTTTCCGGTTGTAAGTACTTCATCCACATCATAGCTTGCGATTACTGTACGGATACAGCTTTGAGAAATATTTTTTAGAATATCTTCCGGTTCCTCTGAATTATAAAGATATTTTACCGGTTCTAAAATTCTGTACTCAACAAAGAAATCTACATCAATAAAGTTATAATCCGAGGTAATCATAATGCCCTCATTCTCAACCACCGAATTATCTCCCATACTATATCCAATAGGAAATCCCTGGATCGTTGTATTTACTTTCTGTACTTTCTGTATAAAAGGAATCTTAAAATGCAGTCCTGTTTCTGCCACTGCCTTCGGCACTCCGAAAGTTGTCAGTACTGCCTGTTCCTGCTCCTGGATCTGATAGGTAGCATCTCCTGCAAGCCCTGCAATAATCACCAACCCTGCTGTTCCTATTACAATACGTTTTACATGTTTTCCCGGTTTCTGTAATTTTTTAAATGGATTTACTTTTTCGTTCACTTTTCTCCTCCGTTTCACCATTTGACATAAGTAAATATTTTGCTTCTAAAAATTTCTGAAGAAAAGAAAAAGACTTTCATTTCAGACATAAGATGAACTCTTCTCTTAATGTCTAAAACAAAAGTCTTGCCGATTATATCATAATGCGGGCATTCTTAATCTGCCGTTCTGACGCATTTATGTACCATTTATAGGAAAAACAAGTCCAGTTCTTCATAACGATGGCCGCTACTCCCTTTTCTTTGAGCAGCATCATATCATAACTATTTACAAAATGCAAGAAATATTTTTCTCAAACGCCCCATACAGTCCTCAGCGTTTCCAAATCCTTATTTATAATTTGCATCTGATTCTGCTCATTACATTTTCTCAACGGAAGCAGGTTATAATAATTCTCAATGATGATCCATCCTTCATAGCCATGTTTTTTCAGGATTTCCATCTGAGGGAAGAAATCTGTGTTTCCCTCTCCCAGCAGACAGCCGCCTGGTTCATTGATACCATCTTTTACATGAAGCTGACTATCCATATATGGATAAAGTCCCTCCAACTGTTCGCACTGATCCATGTTAAAATTAAATCTGAAATTCTGTGTATCAAAGTGTATTGTCAGATTCGGCATATTAATTTCTTTCAGAAGCTGAATCTGTTCTTTATAATCCAACGCATTTTCTGTCATAACAGTAATATCTTTCTTTTCTGCTTTTTCGCAAATAAATCTCAGTGCATCCTTTGTTGCTTCTACATGAGATTCTTCTGTAATCAGATTTCCAAGGAAGTTTGGAACCATGATCTTGGATATTCCTATTTCTGCTGCTACCTGAACTGCCAATTCCATCTGGTCATACGCGATCTTTCCATTCTCTGTATCTTTTCCATGGATAAATTCATGATCCATCACATCATTAAGAACAATAGACGGATATTCGATTCCTAACCTGTTTCCCTCTTCAAGATACGCTTCCTGAACCTGTTTCTGAGCTAACGGATAACCCCATTCATAACTTCCAAGTTCAAGTTGAATTCCATCCAGTCCAGCTTCCTTTGCAATCTGTGGTCCAAAATATCCACCACCAGGAAGTCCCCATGCCACACAGCCAAATTTAATCTTTTTCTCCATATATGCCACCTACTCTAAATTTGCATGATGCTTAAACATTTCTTCTTCTGTTTTTCCAAGTTTCTTCATAAGAATCATAATAACTGCATCATAAACGATCCAACTCATCTGTTCAAACGCATTTCCCATAGGCTGAGCAGATTCACTTGTATCTTCCAGATTACTCTTTGGAGTTGCACCCGGGATTACGATACAGCTTTCACATACCTTACCAATGGAAGCTTCCGGATGAATTGTTACTGTCACAACAGATGCTCCTGCTTCTTTTGCTTTATTTGCCATAACAATCAAACTGTCAGTTTCTCCTGAACCTGAACTGATAATAAGAAGATCTTTTTTTTCAATTGCCGGTGTTGTCGGTTCTCCCACAAAGAATACTTCCAACCCCAAATGCATCAGGCGATTTGCAAACCCTCTTGCTACAAACCCAGAACGTCCAGCTCCTGCTACAAAAATATGCCTAGCTTTAATAATCTCATTAGCAAACTTTTCAAGTGAAGAAGAAGAAATATGTTTTGCATTTTCTGTCAATTCTTCAAGAATTTCCTCCAGTATAACTGAATTTTCCATTTCTATCATCTCCTTTTCCATTGCCTTTTTATTCAGGCTTTTATTTTTCTGGAAAATTTGAATCCGGTCTGTTTAAACCAGTCAATATAAACTGCAATCAGAATTACAATACCCTGTACAATATACTGCCAAGAAGAGTCAATACCAAGAAGGTTCATACCATTTTTCAGAACACCGATTACAATTGCACCGATAACAGTTCCTGCGATGGTACCACGACCTCCGTTCATACTTGTTCCACCAAGAACAACTGCAGAAATCGCATCCATTTCAGCTCCGTCTCCCAGTGTCATCATTGCAGTAAAAGTACGTCCTACTGTAAGGATTCCTGCTAAAGATGCAAGTAACGCACTATATACAAATACGAAAAATGTAACCTTTTTTACATTAATACCAGAATATTCAGCAGCCTGTTTATTACCACCAACTGCATAAATATGACGGCCTAATTTTGTTTTATTAAGGATAAAAGAAGAAACTGCAATTACTGCAACAATACAATATAACTGAATCGGAATTCCAAAGATAGTACCCATTCCCCAAAAAGTATAGCTGTCATCAAGAACAGAAATTGTCTGAGCCTTTGTATAAACACGGGCAATACCACGACCGATATTCATCATTGCAAGAGTAACGATAAATGCCGGAATATTTGTAGAAGAAACAATGTAACCGTTAATAAGACCAATTACAACTCCAGCAAGGATTCCTCCAAGGATACCAACATAAACAGGAAGTCCATTCCATGAAATGAGTCCTGCACTGATACATCCTGAAACCGCAATTACTGATCCTACAGAAAGATCAATTCCTGCAAGCAGAATTACGAAAGTCATTCCACATGCCAGAAACAAATTGATTGTAATCTGTCTGACTACATTAAATAAGTGTGAATCCATAACTTGAATTTTGGGCGCACTTTCCCCTTGGTGGAAAAAGTCTTTTTTTAAAGCTTATTGGGCTTGTGCAGCACACTGCTGCTGTATAAGTTTTAAT
>NZ_JBQHWS010000033.1:0-33236 GCF_052063845.1 Blautia sp. HCP3S3_D9 | reverse complement strand
CGATGCACAGAATTTATGCTAATCGCATAAATTCGCGCGGTATGTCTCGGGTTTTCTGTGACCTTCGCTCACAAAAAACACCTCGCGGGATATTACCTGTGAACAGTAACTATGATAGTTACTGTTCATTCCGTTCTCATTAACATGCTTCGCAAGCATATATGAAAAGGAGTATCAACTTATTGTTAATACTCCCTTTCAACCCCTATAAATTTAATTATTTATACTTATTTAATTACACCAGTCTTCTTACTGATACGATTGTTCTGTATGCAGCATTATCACTGATCTTAATACCGTCTACTGAATTGGATGCATGAACAATACGTCCATTACCCATATAGATTGCAACATGTCCACCATAGCAGATCAAATCTCCCGGCTGTGCATCTGCGTAGGAAACTTCTGTACCGGCATTCTGCTGTTCATAAGAAGTTCTCGGAAGGCTTACTCCAAAGTTCGCATATACACTCTGAACAAATCCTGAACAGTCAGCTCCGTTTGTAAGGCTTGTGCCTCCCCATACATATGGATTTCCAACAAACTGTGTTGCATAGTCTACTACTGAGGATCCTGCTCCTGAGTAAGAAGAACTTGAACTCTCTGAACTTGATGACTGTTCACTCTCATAATCCTCTGCAGATACTGTATTATCTGAATCAATTACATTGCCATATTCATCATATTCTACATCATCGGAAGAAGATGCGTTATCAACAACATCACCATTCTCGTCGTACTCTACATCATCCTCTGACACATCTTCATCTGAATCGGACTCGGATTCATCATCACTGTTATCAATTTCATTACCATCTTCATCATATTCTACGTCTTCTTCTGAATCAGATTCCTGTTCCTGCTCTGCAGCTTCTTCTGCTGCTGCTTCCTCTGCGGCCTGTCTTGCAGCTTCTTCCTCTGCCTGACGTCTTGCCTCTTCTTCTGCTGCAATTCTCTCAGCTTCCAGTCTCTGAATCTCTGCTGTCTGCTCTGCTAACAGGTTTGCATATTCTGTAGCCTGCTGCTGTGCATAAGCGATTTCATTTTCATAGTCTGCGGATTCAGATTTCTTCTGATCAATCTGGCACTGAAGATTATAAGACTGTTCTTCATAAGAAGCTTTCATCTCTTCCAGCTCTGCTTTCTCAGATTCATACTGTGTCTTGAGATTATTTACTTCATTAATTGTATTTACATATTTATCAAGATTCTTTCTGTCCTGTTCATACATCTGCTGTGTATTCTCAGCACGTGTAAGAAGATCACTGAGATCTTCTGAATTCAGCATCATCTGGAACCAGGCTGTATCGCCACCCTGCTCATATAATGCCTGAATTCGCAGTTTCATACTCTCATACTGTTTATCTCTTGCCTTCTGAGCTTTCGCCAGATCCTGTTTCGTTCTGATAATGTCTACTTCTTTGTTATCAATATCTCCTTTAAGAGTATCGATAGAAACCATAACACTTACAAGATTAGAATCCAGTTCGGAAATCTCATTCTCAAGCTGTGATTTCGCATATGCCAGCTCATCCATTCTGGAGTAAGTAGCATCGAGCTGCTGACTTGTGATCGCCTGCTCTTCTCTTAATTCATCCTCTCTTGAAGCGCTTACACTAACTACCTGTGTTGCAGTCATCAGAAGTGCTAATGTAAGACATACAATTCTTTTCTTCATGAATTCTCACCCTCGTAACATTTTCTTTCCATTTATTAATACTTGCGTAATATCTAAGTTAATTCTTATACATATTAACATATTGTAATCATTAACGCAAGTGTTATTTACTATAAATTTTATATTTCTGTAACATTTATTAATCTTTTTGTTATTCTTATCTTTTTGATATACAATTCAAACATATTATATTGTGTTTCTATAACATTCAAACGGATAAAATCATCGGCTTCACTACTTACTCATAAACGAATAACCGCTCCTCAGTTTATTGGTTAAATATATTGCTTTTGTGCTATCAAATACACATTCTCAATTGAACCGTAAACTTGCTAGATTCAAGTATTGCAACCAAATCATCTGCATTCACTGTTTTCTTAATTTAAAACACAAAAGAAGCAGCCTCTTTTTTATAGAAACTGCTTCCTCAATGTGTCTGTTATTCAATTCTTAGCTGAACAGATCTGCAAGAATCTGGTCTGCTGTCATATTCAGATATCCGTCAGGATCTGAAAGTGTACTTCTGTTCCATCTCAGATAATTACCTCTTCTGATATAGTTACCAGAGGAAGTATGGTAAGCATATTTAGTAAATCCAGGATATCTGGACATATACTTCTGTGCCAGAGTAATTGCCTGACTTGAATAATCCCCTGAAGGAGTTGGTGTACCGGCGATCTGAACGCCTGCATTCGGTGTAGAATGTACAATTACCGCACTCTTGTCTTTGCACTGACCAAGGATGATCCATGTATGGCCGCTGTCATATCCTACATCACCAGGATATACTGTCCAGTCATCACTGGCCAGATTTGCCTGCGTAAGGATGCTTCCCCATCCAAGAGATTTGTAATAAGAACCAACCTCACCAGAAACAACGGTATATCCACTTCCGACACCAGATTTGCTCTGCATTACCTGATATGCTGCCCAGCCTACAAAACCGGAACAGTCAAAACCTTTGGCACGATTTGCTGTGCTGAGGTCCCTGTAATTGTTATAATCATAACTACTGCTCTGACTATTGTAGAAATCAGTCATTGTCTGGCTTGTTCCCTTTCTTGTGGAATCATTCCAGCCGCCGCCCCATACATAAAGAGCCTGTCCAACCGGCTGTAATGCACCTGCAAGATAATTCTTGATTGTCTTTGAACCTGTAGGGCTTGTTGTATTACTCAATACACCATTTGTATTAAAATGATACTTTGTGCCATCAATTGTTACATCTCCGGTAGCCATCACACCTGTTTCTTTGTCAAAGTAATATTTGTTTCCACTGATGGTGGTCCAGCCAACGGCCATCTTACCACTGCCTGTACTGAAATAATATTTCTTGCCATCAATTGTCTGGAAACCTTTTGCCATAACTCCGTCTTCTGTTTCAAAGTATCTGTACTCATTACTGGAGTTCTTGGTCCATCCGGTAAGCATATAACATGCACTTGTGAAATATCTTGTATTGGATTTACTGTCTGTAAGGAATGTCTTGCAGGCAGCTACACCACTGTTGCTGTAGAAATAATATTTCTTACCGTTCAGTGTCAGCCATTTGGTCTGCATGAAACCTGTAGACGGGTCAAAGTATCTCTTCTGATCCTTTGAATCTGTTACCCAGCCGGTCATCATAACACCGGCGCCTTTACTGAAATATCTCTTACGACCCTTGCTGTCTGTTACCCAGCCTTTTACCTGAATACCGGTTGTTGTATTAAAGTAATACTTCTTACCATTCAGTTCCAGCCAGCCCTTCTGCTTAGAGCCATCTTCGTTTATGTAGTATGAATTTCCGTTGATAGTTACAAAACCGGTTTTCGTCGCTGCATGTACCTTCGCAGTAGTCAGATGCATTGAAAATCCTACGGCGAATAACAGCAGAAACAGAAGTACTCCCCAGATTCTAAACCTCTTGTTTACGTTTTGCATACATACCTTCCTTTTCTTCTTTTCATTATCAGAGCGTGTCTGAAAAATACGAATGGCAGATATCATCGGATATCGCTCATATTTCTCAGATACGCTCCAAACCTTGCGAAACTTTTTTACAATGTTGTTACGTTTCTATGACCCTATTATATTACACTTTCAATATTCAGTCAACAGAGAAGTAAAAATATGTTAAACATTCACTAAATCTTCACATTCCAAACCCGAAAAAAAGAGACAAAGTCCACAAAGACTCTGTCTCTTTTCACTATTACAGCAAATGTTTTCTTAATTCAGCGCCGTCAGCAGCACACAGATATGCAGGTGCTACATCAAATACTGTCTTCGCACCAGTCTGTCCTTCTTTGCTCATGCGGTATGCAGCTCTTGCATATGCAACAAGTACAGAAGAAGTAAATTCAGGATTAGAATCCAGTTTCAGGCTGTATTCGATCACATGATTGTTTTCATCATTCCAGCCTGTTTTACCGGAACGGATTACGAATCCACCATGCGGAATTCCGCTGTGGTCACGTTTCAGTTCCTCTTCAGAAATGAAATGTACGGTTGTGTCATAGTCTGAGAAGTAGTTTGGCATAGTCTTGATATCGTTCTCGATCTGTGTAAGATCTGCGCCTTCTTCTGCAACTACGAAGCACTCTCTTGTATGTTTCTGTCTTGTTGTAAGATCTGGGTTCTCTCCATTTCTTACTGCTTCCAGTGCGGATTCTACAGGGATTGTATACTGTTTTGCATCTTTAACACCTTTGATACGGCGAACTGCATCTGAGTGTCCCTGGCTTACACCTTTGCCCCAGAATGTGTAATCTTTACCGTTTGTAAGAATTGCGTTTGCATAGAGACGGTTCAGTGAGAACATTCCCGGATCCCAGCCAACGGAGATAATTCCGATATGTCCGCCTTCTTTTGCAGCAGCGTCTACTGCATCGAAGTGCTCTGGAATTCTTGCATGTGTATCGAAACTGTCAATTACGTTGAACATTTTTGCATATTCTGGTGTCTGTTTCGGAAGATCTGTTGCACTTCCTCCACAAATGATCATAACATCGATCTTATCTTTCATTTTCTCAGCATCGTTTACAGAGTATACTGTAGCTGTCTCTGTAAGGATTTTAACTGTTTCCGGAGCACGGCGTGTAAATACTGCCACCAGCTCCATATCTGGATTATGTTTAATTGCACACTCTACACCACGGCCAAGATTACCGTAGCCTAAAATACCAACACGAATACTCATTATTGATTTCCTCCTGTGTCCTTTATTGTTTCACCACTTTAATATAGTAATAGTTTCACTTTTAGTTGTCAATCACCAACTTGAATTTTTTGACCAATCGGACACCTTAACAGCAGAACACCCCGCCGCCTGGACAGCATAAACTGCAGGCTAAATTTGCCAGACACAGCTTCATGCAATAGTCATCTCCACCTGTCGGCATGCCGCCAAATGGATTCTGCATCTCCTGATACCAGGTTCCGCCGCCTTCCATCTGCTGCTGGAGCATCCGATACTGTGCATTATCAGGCTCTAACCGGACGGCTTCTTTAATATCATTCAATGCATTTACATTGTTTCCAAGTCCCATATTTGCCATGGAGGACAGATAATACCATTGTCCGTTTCTCTGTTGAAGTGACTGCAGTACATTCATAGCCTCACGATAATGTCCACTCTGGATATAATTTGCCGCTGCCTGTCTGCGTATCGTCTCTTCATCCTGATATCCGGAATCTGTCTGACCGGAAAATCCGCCAAAGCCGCCGTAATTATAGCCGCCATAGTTTCCATATCCGGTTCCCTGCTCTCTCTCTTTCATGATCTGTTCATAAGCCTGCTGAACCTGTTTGAATTTCTCCTCAGCCTGCTCTTTGTTTGGATTGTCAATATTGGCATCCGGATGGTACTGTCTGCTCAGTTTGCGGTATGCTTTCTTCACTTCATCATCGGATGCGTCTCTAGAAATCCCAAGTATACTATACGGATCGATCATTCTTTTTTCTCCCCTGATTCTTTTCTTTGCTTATGGATCATCTCGAAACGTACCCATACGCCGGAATAAAGAATATTTCTCAAAATATCTGTATATTCTATAATAGGAAGTTTCTCAAACTCCCTACAGGTCTGTGCCATCATCATGATCAGAAGCTGACGAACCTGCTCATCGAATGCTTCCATTATATATTGTTCGGAAAAAGGATTGTAATTTTTATTTTTTATGTCCTCTTCCACATCGTCATATGCATCCAGAAGATAGATAAACTTGCCAAGAAAGAATCCCATTCTCCGCAGTGAACTTTCCCACACATCGGACTTCCATGCAAGAATTTCTTCCATGATTTTACCAAAGCATCCGGACATCTTATCTATATCTTTCTCTCCAGCTTTCTCCATTGTGGAAAGCTCTGCCAGATATTTCTGTATCCGTCGCGATTTTTCCGGATATTTCTGATCCAGCTTTCGCACTTTTCCCTGCAGAACTTTCGAATAACCAAGCGCTGTGATTTTTTTCTCATCATCCCAGTCATCCCTGCATTTATAATAGGTAAGAAGTACGTTCATGTCTGCTGCATACTCCGTCACTTCATTTCTCCGGACCGGTTGTCTGTGTACCGGATGAATGATACACCTGGTCTCACCTTTCTGTGTAACTGGCTCGTAAAGCGCACTCAGCAGGATCACGACAAAAGTCATATCATAAGTCAGGGAAATCTGTCCGGATATTCCATATCTGTCTTTCAGTTCTCTGCAGAGACCACAGTAAAAAGAACGATATAAGTCAAAATCTTTGAACTTTATCTCTGGCTTATTTAATACTACATAACCAAACATGTTTCCTCCTGCTTCTGATTTCTTTCCTGCTTCCTAGAGCGAGTTTGAAAAATCATTCCCGCAATCTGCACGCCCCACTTTGCGGTATACTTTGCCCAAATTCGGTTGTCGTAGTTAGCGTCTTTTTATAAACTTCTGATGGCACTTCGGACACTCAATCTCTACTTTCTGTCCTTTTCCTCTCGGAATGCGGATCTTCTGTCCACATCCAGGGCAGGTATAAATATGATGCGTCTTCCTCTGCTCCATCATACTCTTCTCTCGGTTAAACTGGCCTCGAATTTTCTGCGTATAACCGAGATATTTCTGGTTTTCTGCATAGCGGGCTGAGACATTTCTGGACAAAATTCTGAAGTATGTATAGATGATAAGAATCATGCCTATCATATCCAGAACACTGCCTGCCGCACTTCTTCTTATAAAAGAACCTACTACAATAACAAAAAGTGCCACACCAAGAGTAAATCTTGCAAACTGATCGACTCCGTAACGTCCCTGCATGAATTTGTTTAATCTGTCTCTCATAAATTACCTCTTTTTTAGCTGTTTCCATTGTAAACAACAGCATCTTGGCGTTTCCACGCCTTGTCTTTCATGTGTATTTCTATTCTTTTACAAGAACTTTCAGAACTTCTGCGATATACATCGTATGATAATCTTTCTGTGGATACCATTTACTGTCATTCTCCGGTGCATCAAAGCATTCTGGTTTGATGTCGTCATGATACATTTTTCTGCATACCATGATCATGTCCGCTTCTTCGATTCCTGCTGTTCCATCTGTGAAATATGGTGTCAGACCTGCATCTTTAATCTTATCTGTGCCTTTTCCGGAAACAGTACCGCAGTAATTTAATGCCTTGCGATAGTCACTTCCGAGAACAGAGATTGTAAAAGTATCTTCTCTGTCTACGAATTCCTTTGTATATCTCTGTGGGCGAATGTATACAGTCACTGCATTCTTTCCCCACATAACCCCCATTGCACCCCAGCTTGCTGTCATGGTATTGCATTTCTCTTCATTTCCTGCGGTGATCAGAAGCCACTCTTTGCCAATCTTGGTAAATGGATTCATTGTCAGTTCTTCTGGTTTTACTTCTTTAAAACTCATTGTCATGTCCTCACTTTCTTTTTACTGTTGTCTAGCGCATGTTTGAAAAAAGCTTTCTGCAAGATGTGCGTCACAATTTGTGGAAGATTTTGTTCGGATGAGGGCGTCGTAGCGGGCTACGGCAACCAAATTCGGGCAAACTATACCGCAAAGTGGGGCGTGCAGCATCTCTCAGTATCTGTGATCATTAATCTTTCACTGTTTAACGATCCTGCCCATATGCAAAACTTCTATCTGTCATTGCAGACCTGGAAAATATAGAATTTCAAATAATAAGACTCATCTGCTGCCCACAGAATCGGATGATCCGGCGCCTGCGTTCTGTATTCTACCTGGCGCAGTCTCTTGTGTACATTCTTTGCTGCCTGTCCGATGGTTCTGGTAAACAGTTCATAATCCATGAAATGAGAACAGGAACAGGTTGCCAGGAATCCGCCGTCCTTGACCAGTTTCATTGCACGAAGATTGATTTCTCTGTAGCCTTTTACCGCATTCTTGATAGAATTTCTGGACTTGGTGAATGCCGGAGGATCCAGGATCACCACGTCAAATTTCTCACCCTTTTCTTCCAGTTCCGGAAGCAGTTCGAAGACATCTTCGCAGATAAATTTCACCTTGTCGGATAATCCGTTTAATGCTGCATTGGCAGTTGCCTGATCTACTGCAAGCTGAGATGCATCCACACCTGTTACACTGGCAGCGCCTGCAATTCCAGCATTCAACGCAAAAGAACCTGTATGTGTAAAGCAGTCCAGAACTTTTGCACCTTTACAGAGCTTCTGGATCGCAAGTCTGTTATATTTCTGATCAAGGAAGAATCCCGTCTTCTGTCCGTCTTTGACATCTACTTCGTATTTGACACCATTCTCTTCAATCTGTACAAGTGTCGGAAATTCCGGTCCAATGAAACCTTTCACCAGTTCCATTCCTTCCTGTTTGCGTACCTTGACATCACTTCTCTCATAAACGCCACGGATGATGATACCATCCTCTGCAAGAACTTTCCTGATCAGTTCTACAATTGTTTCTTTGAAACGGTCAATTCCCAGTGCAAGTGACTGTACCACCAGTACATCAGAGAACTTATCTACTACCAGACCCGGCAGAAAATCTGCTTCTGCGAAGATCAGACGACAGCTGCTTGTATCTACTACCTTCTTACGATATTCCCATGCATCACGCACTCGTTTCTCCAGAAGTTCCTCATTGATCTCAACATTCTCGTCCCTGGTCATCAATCGTACTGTGATCTTAGAATTCGTGTTAATGAATCCTCTTCCCATCGGATATCCGTCAAAGTCATGGACGAGTACCATATCTCCGTTCTCAAAACTTCCCATGATCGTATCTATCTCATTATCAAAAATCCACATCCCACCGGATTTCAGAAGTCGTCCTTCACCTTTTTTCAAGGTTACTACTGCCATTCCCATTCTTGTTCCTCCTCATTTTTATGCTTATCTGTAAAGTCATTCTGTTTTTCTTATTCCAGTCAACCCATTCTAACACATTCATTTTCTTTTTTCTACACATAACACAAAGCAGCCGGCGAAATCACAGAAATTTCACCAGCTGTTTCTTATTAATTTCTTTTATTTTTATTGTTTTTTCAGCATTTTCTCAGATTTTTCAGAAGTATACATCTTGGAAGACCGCCATAGCAGAGTGCAATCTTCTTTACTTTATATCCATGACTCTCCATATTATTTCTGCTGAATTCATTATCCGGATGGATCGTACACATCAGATAATAATATTTCTCTTTATCCAGCAAACTTTCTGCTGCTTCCAGCATCTGTTCCTGCAATCCATTCCCTCTGTATACACTGCCTACAACTGCAGAATCCATGACTGCCACATGAGCAAGCTGTTCTCTGTCAAACTCAAGATAAGTTCCCAGATTCTCCTCATCTTCCGGATATTTTACAACGAAAAAGCCTGCAATCCCGCCAATTGGAGATTCTGCAACAATCACATAACCCTTTCCCTGTAGATGTTCTCGGATATAATTCTCATCATCAGCTACAAACCATTCCGGATGAGCCATATCATTCTTCGCTTCGTTCATGATCGTCATGATCTCAGGTACATCTGACTCATCTGCTCTTCTTATAACAAAATGAATTCCCATATGATTGTACCGATTATTCTGCATAATCCTCACTGTCTTCTGCAGTCTCTTCTGTTTCTGCATCTTCAGTGTTGTAAGTCTCTGTGCTCTCTCCGTAAAGTTTCTCAAAGAACTTCATTGTTTCATTGTATAATGTCTGTCTGTCATCATCAGAAAGTTCACTGAGTTCCGGACTTGCCTGTACGTCTGCGTTTAATCCGAAGATATCCTTCATTGCTTTGTCTACCATATTAAGCTCTGTGCTCATGTAAATTTCAGTTCCGTCTGCCTGATAGGAATCTGTTCCATCAGTAAGCACTTTGAGATATGCTTTTTCTACTTCTTTTGAAAGAGCTGCTCCATTTTCAGAATCAAGACTTACAGATGCATATGCGGAATCATCTTCCATTGCTGTTGTAAGAGCCTCTGTATCGCCTTCATATTCGCCCTTGCAGAAGTTCTCAGCTCTGTTAAATAAAGTAAGCTGATCATCTGTCAGTGCAGAAGTATCCAGTTCATCTGCTGCTGATGCATTATCAACAGTTTCTGTAGGATCCTCTTCTTCATCTACATTGCCAAGTGTACTGTCATCTGTTGTCTCGTCGCTGCCAGTCTCTTCCGGCTCCTCTGTCTCACTGAGATCTTCATCATTCTGATCATCTGAAGTATCCTCGATCAGACCTGTTTCCTGTTCCAGAGAAGGATTCTCTGTGGAACTCTCTACTACATCTCCGCCCAGTGCACTGTTATCAACATTGCTTAAGATATCATCTCCGTCTACTGTGTCACCGGCATTTACCGTGTCATCTTCTTCGTCTGCAATATCGCCAATGGAATCGCTGTCACCGGAAGTATTCTGGTCAACCTGCTCCAGAGTTGCTTTTACATCATCATAATTGTAGTCTTCCTGTGCAATCTGTTCCAGAAGGTCTACAATCTTGTTGATCTGGTCGGAGTCCAGATTTACGTTGTTTTCCTGTGCTACATTAACTACAATATTATAAATTTCATCTGCATTCTGAACGTTGTCTTTGATTACCTGCATTTTGGAATTATTCATAACTGTTGTAGCATCATTCTTGCCAACTTCATCTGCAAGATTTCCGGTTACTACCATTTCCTCTGTTGCAAGCTCTTTCTTTGTGCTGTCGAGCTGTTCGCCTGTGGCGGTCTCGTATGCCATCTGAATACCTGTCAGCGCACCTGTTCCTGATACTTCAAACGGGCAGGCTGCTACTACTTCGCAGTTCTTTACGCCAGATGTGGAAAGTGAGGTGGCGATCATGTTGCAGGTTACCCAGTTGAGGTTGGCTGTACGTACCTTGATACCTCCTGACTGGGTTGGCTTAACGTATGCGCAGCTTACGGTTCTGGTTCCGATCTGTTCGATTGGAACATACGCGCTTAAATGATCTCTCTCATCCTGATTTGTGATGGTGAGGATCTGTACCTGGCTGCTGTCTACGTTGAAGTATTTCATCATTGTGTTCTTCTGTTCATCGGAAAGGTCTGCTCCGAGTGTTACGACCTTCATGGAATCTGCCATTGTCGGTACTGCTGTGCCGGAAAGTACCAGACATGCGCTGCATAAAAGTGCTGCGGCTGATTTTGCTTTTTTCATAATAGAAACCTCCCTGATATGTGTTTGGATTTTTAGGTAAAATCTTTTATTCGGATTGATATGGGTATTATAGCACGTTTGGGAGGATATTTGTAATTATTATTGTTCTTTTTAATAGGACGCAAAAAAATATCTCTTCTACAGTACGGCTTCTCTGTCATTGTACGCAAAGCCTACATGGTTGAATTCATTTTCCGTTATGTTTCTCAAGATATACAATGCCATCGTTCTCCAGTTTACGGATGGCAGAATTGATGGTCTGTTTACTGATACCGGATAATTTGTATATGTCATAGAGGAGACATTTCTCACCGCCAATGTGAAGCATATAGAGAACAAACATCACACTGTCTGATACTCCCAGCTTTAATGCGGCCTGATGATACAGGGAATCAACCTCCTCCGTCAGACAATTGATCTGGTAAATTTTATCATGAAGTTTATCTGACATAGTTTCTGTCCTTTCAAAGTATGATTTCGTACCATCGTACGTATAGTACGAAATCATACTATTGTCAACTACGAATATAGATTATCTCAATAATATATTTTGTGGGAATTACTGTTCACTCCAGCAACACGCTTCGCGATGCACAGAATTTATGCTAATCGCATAAATTCGCACGGTATGTCTCGGGATTTTGGCACATACATGCCAAAACACCTCGCGGAATAGCAGCATGCGAACAGTAACTTATAGGATACTACCAATAAACAACAGTCAGGCAATTACTACGCTTCACTTTCATAACAACTGATTGACGCACCTTTCAGACAAAGATATAATAATAAGCAGAAACTCAGGAACAATACCCCGGAGGAACTGCCTGTATGAAAAAACTTTTAACAATATTTCTGATATTTATGAAAATCGGTGCTTTCACTTTCGGCGGGGGCTATGCAATGATCGCACTGCTTGAAAATGAAGTGATTGAAAAGAAGAAATGGATTGAACATGACGAATTTCTAAATATGGTTGCTGTCGCAGAGTCCACTCCCGGCCCCATTGCGATCAACAGTGCTACTTATATTGGTTATCACCTTGCCGGATTTTCCGGTGCAGCAATGGCTACTCTTGCAGTATGTATCCCGTCTTTTCTTATTATTTACTGTATTTCCCTTTTCTTTGAGCGGTTCTTAAATTTCACTTACGTTGCCTGTGCATTCAAGGGAATTCAAGTCTGTGTGATCTACCTGATCCTGTCTACAGGAATCAACATGTTAAAGGCTTTGGAGAAAAATGTACTCAACACCTGTATTCTGTGTGCTGTAATGGCAGCTATGCTGATCTGTTCAATTACTGCCGTTTCTTTTTCTTCTGTTTTTTATATTCTATTCTGTGGTGCAACAGGAGTTTTTATTTATTTTCTGCAGAAAATAAGAAAGGAAAATATACATAAATGATTTATATAAAATTGTTTCTGAACTTTTTTATGATCGGTGCACTGTCTTTTGGCGGAGGATATGGAATGATCTCACTGGTGCGGGATACGGTTCTGTCCAATGGATGGCTTACGGAAAGTGAATTTCTGAATTTCATTGCTGTTTCCGAATCTACTCCGGGATCTATCGCTGTCAATATGGCAACTTTTATCGGCTCTTCGCAGGGCGGGATCCTGGGCGCATTTCTGGCAACTCTCGGAGTGGTCCTGCCGTCATTCTTTATTATTCTGCTGATTACCGCAGTTTTAAAAAATCTTATGCAATGCGCCAGTGTAAATGCGTTTTTGTCTGGTGTTCGTCCCTGCGTGGTGGCAATGATCCTGGCAACTGCAGTCCGTATGGCACTTCCATCATTGGCAGGATACACGAAACAGGCTTCAGATCAGACCGGAACTTCTGCTTTCCACCCGGATTTACGTTCTGTCTGCGTATTTATGATCCTTATCGCAATTCATTTTCTGTACAAAAATTCCAGAAGAGAAATCCATCACCAATCCTGATGATCCTGCTGTCTGCAGGGCTTGGAATTCTCCTCTGGAATTAAACCAGCAACATTTTTTTAATTAATTTCTGAATTATATTACTTTATGTCCATGAAAATCTGATCAAGGATTTTTGCTATCGATTTCATGTCAATAGGCTTTACAATATGTCCGTTCATACCACATTCAAAGACTTTTTGTCTGTCCTCCTCAAAGGCATTCGCAGTCATCGCAACGATCGGAATATTTGCTTTTTTGTTATTGGACAGTGTACGGATCTCTCTTGTTGCGGTATACCCATCCATTTTCGGCATCTGGATATCCATCAACACCAGATCATATTTATCCTCCGGGGCTTCGTTGATGATATTTACCGCTTCAATTCCATCCTCAGCACAGTCAAACTGAATTCTGTTTCTTCCAGAATGACTGTTGCAAGTTCCCGATTCAATTCATTATCCTCTACAAGAAGAACTCTCTTACCACTGTAATCATAGGATCTTTCTGCGCTTTCGGGTTTCTGCTCTTCGGTCTGAACAGGCTTCGTTAACACACTTCTTAATTCTGACATGAAAATAGGCTTTGCAACAAAAGCAGTTGCGCCGGCTTCTCTTGCTTCTTTTTCAAAATCAGTCCAGTCATATGCAGTCAGCACAATGATCGCTGCATCTTCTCCGATCACTCTGCGGATTCTGCGGATGGTTTCGATTCCATTCATATCAGGCATAAGATAATCCACAATATAAGCCTTCTGCTGTTTGGAATTGATCAGTCCCTGGATCATGGTGCGCAGGTCATGAAGAAGATCCGGCATATGCACCTGTTTCTCATCCAGCTTTACACTGCCGCTTTCAATGCGGCTCATGTCCAGAATGTCATTGATAAGACTCAGCAGATGGGTGCAATATGAGTCATTCGATAATAGTCGCCTCTGCTGTATCCGTTACTGCTGTCAATGGAATAAAACCATCCAAAATGCAGATTCAAAGTCAGTGCACCCATAGCTATCACTTCAAGTATCCAATATGCTTTCAGCAGAATTCCCGATTTCTCATCTTCGCTCCTGATCAGATTCCATATGAATACTATAAATGAGCAAATTTGAAAAAATGCACAAAATTATCCTGCTAATTTCATAAATGATTCAAAATCATTGCTTGCTTTTGCACATAGAAACAGATACTGATACTTTTCCTGATGAATAACACTACAGATTAGATGATATCCATCTTGAAAAGATCGATATTCACCAGTTCCTGTGACACAAATATAATGTGCCAGCGACATCAACAGCCAGTATCTCTGGATTCCTTTCGAGGAACGTATCTGGTATGTATCCAGTGCCAGACGATTTTTACATTGTCTGAAAAATACCTCAATCGGCCGATAATACCTCAATCGGCCTAATGCCGATATCGGTATTATCGGCCACCGGCAAACATAACAGGAAAGGATATCCTGTGTAGATAATGCTACATTTGTGCTAATGAATGCACGCAGTGCTTTTGGATTTCCAAATGCTTTTTCTGGATAGCTTAACAGAACAACTGCATAATCGAAGTTAAGGTGTCTTTCTTTTATGCAAAATCACGAACTTGCTCATTTATAGCTTCTTATTAAGAAGTACCATAAAATGTTTTTTTATCTAGTTTTATTGGCAAATTTTATAAATTTATTCTATGATTTCATTCCATTTTTTATGAACTGCTGATATTTATAGCAATCCTCGTAAATAATGCATTTAAGACAGTTCAACAGAATATGAAAGACAAGGACGCTATCTGTAGACGAGCTGGCGTAAAAACATAAGAATTTTACATAGATTTTTCATTACTGCGCATGTGTATTTAACATACCATTTCTATAATTGAAAACAAAGAAATGAAAATGATATCCAAGTATTACTTGCAAATATGAGAAAAGAGGGATCATTATGTATCAGATATTATGGAATTCTATTAATAAACAGGTAAAAAAAGCACATGCAGCCGCAGCCTTTCTCACAGCTTCGCTGATTGAATGGACAACACTTGGACTTCTGGCAGGCTTTCTGGTTACTCTGATCGGTGGTATGTCAGTTGTTACGAAAGCAACCGTTATCCTCTGTGCAGGTGGATACACAGGACTGATCTTTGGATTCTTTGGCGGTATTTTATATCTGTACAGAACAGGTTCCCGTCATTCCACTACAGTATCTGCTCCTTCAACAGCTTCTTCAGTATCTCGTCAAGCAGATATTCGTAATCCGCTTCGCTACTGGCTCATAACCAAATAACCGCTCCTCAGTTTGGTTAAAACAAAAACAGCTGCCTGAATACAAATCGGGTAGCTGTTTTTGTTTTACAAACTTCATTTTTCAGATTTTAGTACCTTATTCAACGTCTTCATCAATTCCGAAATCTTGATTGGTTTGGCCAGATGTCCGTTCATTCCCGCCTCGAAAGCTTTCTCTCTGTCTTCTTCAAAGGCATTTGCGGTCATTGCAACAATTGGAATCTGCGCACTATAAGTTTCTTCAAGTGCACGGATCTGACGGGTTGCTTCATATCCATCCATCTTCGGCATCTGGATATCCATCAGGATCAGATCATATTGTCCCTGATAAGCTGATTTCATTTTGTCTACAGCAACAGTTCCGTCTTCTGCGATTTCTACTACAAATCCTGCTTCCTCCAAAATTGTTGCTGCAATTTCCTGATTCAGTGCATTGTCTTCCACCAGAAGAATCTTTCTATCCTTAAATTCTATCTGCTGTTCTTTCTTATTTTTCTCTTCCGGAGCACGGTAAGGTCTGGAAAGAATATCTCTTAGTTCTGACATAAACAACGGTTTCTCGCAGAATGCAGTTACCCCTGCTTCTCTTGCTTCTGCCTCAATGTCTGTCCAGTCATACGCAGTAAGGATAATGATCGGTTTGCCGTCACCGATCACTCTTCGGATTCGTCGTACTGTTTCGATCCCATTCATATCCGGCATGAGCCAGTCAATAATATATGCGGAAAATTCATCTCCGATCTCCACTGCCTGTTTCGCACGGATCACCGCTTCCTTGCCCGATACCGTCCATTCAGGTCTCATTCCAATCTCCGTGAGCATATTGGAAATATTCAGGCAGGTGTCTGTATCATCATCCGCAACCAGAGCACGCAGCCCCTGAAGCTGTTCGATCTTCTCATAAGTAACCGGATCACCACTTAGCTTAAAGGTAAGAGTTACAGTAAATTCTGAACCTTTTCCCTCTTCACTCTTTACATTGATCGTTCCACCCATCATATCTACAATGTTCTTGGTAATAGCCATGCCCAGTCCTGTCCCCTGGACACCGCTTACCGTGGAGGTCTCTTCTCTGGTAAATGCTTCAAAAATGTGCTGTCTGAATTCCTCACTCATTCCGATTCCTGTGTCCCGGATAATAAACTGATAATTCGCATAACCATATGGTGCCTGGTTTGTTTGTTTAATTCTCAGGCTGATTGTTCCACCGGTTTTATTAAATTTAATTCCATTATTCAGAATATTCAGCAGGATCTGGTTTAATCTGAGTTTATCTGCAATGATATCCTCGTCTTTCACATCAATCATATCAATAAAGAAATCCAGCTGTTTAGATGCAATATTCGGCTGGATGATTGTTCGGATATCATGCATCAGATCAGGCAGATGAAGCGGTTTCTCTTCAATTTTTACTTTTCCGCTTTCAATCCTGCTCATATCCAGTACATCATTGATCAGTGACAGCAGATGCTCACTGGATGTGGAAATTTTACCCAGGTATTCCTTTACCTTCTCTTTGTTGTCAATGTGAGAAGCTGCAAGTGACGTAAATCCTATAATTGCATTCATCGGAGTCCTGATATCGTGGGACATATTATTGAGGAATGTCGTCTTTGCATGATTGGCATGCTGTGCGGTAAGCAGGGCATTCTCAAGTTCTTTATAATTCTTTTCCTGTTCTTTCTTAATCTGTTTCTCCTTACGGTACTGCTCTGTAAGGTCAAAAACATAAGTAATTGCCAATACATCCCCATTCTCTTCATCCGCATACATAATAATGTGCTGTTCCGCAAGCATTGTTTCATGCAGGGCTGTCCTGGTCCAGTACTTATGTGTGACATGATGCTCACCATTTTCAAAACGTTTTAGCAGATTTGAAATATTAAAGAACTCATAAAATGCCTTTTTCTCCTCTTTCGGCACTCTTTCTCCCCAGTATGTGATCACATCCGAAAACGGAGCATCTGCAGGAAGTCCTGTTTTTTCATTAATACTATATTGTTCCTCATCAATCATCTGATACATGATTCCCGGAACATAATTTTTCGTTAAATTAATATTGTAATACGCTCCGGCACTTGACACAAATGCCTGTTCCAGTATCTCAATTTTTTTCTTTAATGTCTGGATTTCCTTATTAAAATCCTGATTTTCCAAACCTCCCGCTTTTTCCTTCATCGATACATTCCCTTCACTTTTTTGCTTGTCTGCATGGTAATATTTTTATTATACCGTTATGCAGAATGCTGTGCAATAACCTCTGAACTCTTTTTTTGCGAAATAATCAGTCCCACAAAGATCAGCACTGAACCAATCACAGAAACAATGGTCATTTTTTCATGCAGGATCAGCATTGTTCCTACTGCAACTGCTACGAAAAAAGGTGCACATGCAAATGCAAATTCCTGTTTCGGATTCTTCAGTTTCAGATGACGGGGATAAAAGAGCAGCAGGGCAATAAATGCCAGTACTGCTCTGGTAAAGAGCACTTCTACAGGCTGAAAGTAGTTCAGCAGAACTTTGGTGGATACGAAAGTTGCGCCCCACATGATCTGAGTGCCACATGCAAGGACATGCCCCAGGATTTGTTTTTTGTCTTGTGTCATTTTTGTTTGCTCCTGTTTATTATAGTTTCCGACAGTTCACGAAAGAACACTGTCACGCGACTTTTCACAAATCAAACAGATATAGGACTTTAGGAACCAGACGGAATTCTTACCAGTAATTTCATTCCATCTTTTTCTGCCATAGTTAAAACCGGGATGTGTTTCTTTCGCAGCATATGAACAATCGGATATGCTGCAAATGTGTTATTTCCTACATATACAGCTTCCGGTTTGTATTTAAGGATCTTTTTGACCTGATCTTTCACTGCTGCTTTCCATTCCTGTTTTTCCATGGATACTTCACCGTAAATCCCCTGAATTTCAAGTTCCGGGACCAATGGAAAATCAATATGAACGATTTTTGCAGACTGTAATTTAGGCATCTGGCCAAGAAGTTCATCTGCTGCCTCGTCACCACCGAAATTTACAATTACAGGTTTCTCATGGAAGTCTGCAAGGCTGATCTCGCAGGCTTTTACAGCGTCCGCTAATGTTCCTGTTGTCATAAGGAAACCGCCTTTATGACAGAATCCTGCACTTGCCAGACCAGTTGCGGAGATTAGTTCCTCATTTTCCAGACCAAGCCATTCTACCGGAAAGCTGCATTTATAGTTCAGTGAATATTCTTTCTTCTGCGGTTGAATGCAATAGCCACCTCTGTTGGACGGAAAAACTACAAATGCAATGTCTGTCTCTGACAGTCGTTTCTGACATGGGACAAACTCCGGCAGAACCAGAATTCTTGCTTCTTCTTTTGATTTTTCTCCCGAATAGATTGCTTTCTGATGCTCCTCCAGGATTTCTTCTACACGTTTATCTGCACGTTCATTTCCCAAATAACGTTCAAATTTGTTCTCAAGAATCATTCCTGCTACACTGACTGCCTGGAAAAATGCTTCATCATTTCCGCCCTGGGCATCCCAGGTTGGGTTGAAGTTTCCGATGAGAGTGGCAAGTTCATTTTTTTCACCGGTATTGTCGTTGTTGTCTAATGGCTCCACAAAGGACTCGTCGAATTTCTGTGCGAGATCTTCGCCAAGAATTTCTGCTCCCAGTTCCTCCCAGAGAAGTCCGAAAGCTGCATATGGGATTCCGTTTTCACGGATACGGCTGTCTTTCTGATGATGGTCGTATCTGCCTCTGCCGATATCAAATACGATTCCGTCGAAATCTTCCGGGACTTTATTTCCTCTGGTGAGGCGGATTTCCGGGTTTAAGTATAACAACAGGGCTGATGAAAACACGTCATCTGCGTGGAATTTTCCGCTGTGAGTGAATGCTGTGGCGTTGTTTTGTTTTATCTGTTCTGATAGCTTGCTCATGGATTGCTCCTTTTATTTAAAATTGTTTGCTTATAAGCAAATAGCTGCTTTATAGTTTATCAGGATGAGTTTGCCTCCTCCTGATTTGGTCAATTATTCTTCTATATAATCTGCACTTTTCGAAAAACCACAAAAAATCAGCAGTTTCCAGAATTACACATCCTATACATTGTAACCAGAAAATGCTGATTTTTCTACTTATTTTTTATTGTAATGATTTTATCTGCTTTTTTCAGACACACACTTCTATTTTATAACATTCTATTTTTCGATAAAGTGGATTCGTGTCTCATCAAAGCGATTCTGCTGTTCTCTTTCTTCTGCCGGGTATCCCAGTGCAAAGAGAGAAAAGACTTCTACATCTGCAGGAAGATGCAGCATATCGTGAACCAGATCCATGCGGTCCTGCATTGGTGCGATTCCGATCCAGACACCGCCAAGTCCCAGAGCATCTGTCTCAAGCCAGATATTCTGCTGTGCAATAGACATATCGATCTGCGCCATATCCTGCACTACCAGACCTTTTGTGCGATACACCGGAACGATCACAACCGGGGCTCCTGCTGCACATTTGGAATATGGAGTGGCTTTTGACAACTCTTCGATTTTCTCTTTATCAGTCACTACATAAAACTCCCACGGCTGCTGATTACATGCACTCGGTGCCTGCATGCCCGCTTTCAGGATCTGCATGATTTTTTCTTTCTCAACTGGTTTGTCCTGGTACTTTCTGATACTTACTCTGTGAAAAATGTTCTCCATGTTAATCGTCTCCCTATCTGATAAAATATTTCTGTTACTTTATTACCTCTTCAATAATACACTGTTGCTCTTTATCTTTTTTCGAATAATTAATTCCTACCAGAAGAATATTTCCTGCATACTCCTCCAGACTTTCACAATACTGCTTTCTTTTTATCTGCGAGATAGCTCCCTCTGCGCTCTTATCCCACTTCAGTTCTATTACCAGAGCTGGCTTATCAGGAAATTTTTTTCTGGGAATAAAGACCATGTCTACAAATCCTTTTCCTGTAGGCAGTTCCCGATATACTGTATAATAATTCTTAGCAGCATATAGTGCCAGAGAAATTGTGTAACTTAATGCATTCTCATTATTATATTGGAGATGTGAAGTTTCAAAATGTGCTCTCTGTATTCCCCGAGCAACCACCTGTTCATTCCGATTCCATATTGCATTCAAAACATCTGCCGAATTTTTCAAAGCTTTTGACACTTCTCCCCAGTCTGATACAGAAACTGCATTTACATATTCATTCTGTATTTCATTATTAGGAATGTAAACACATTGTTCTGCAGAATCATATGCCAGATATCCAAGATGGATCAACAAAGTCAAAATATCATTTTCATCCCGGAAAGTCGTCATATCATTTGTAAAAGTTCCGGTATTAACAGGGATATGTTCTCCTGCCAGCATACTGAGGATATCGTCTTTTAGGCCCTCAAAGTTCATATCTATATATGTCTGAAGTGCTTCAAAAGATTCTGTCATATTCCAGTAATTTCTGATTGAACCAAAAAGCATACTGTTTACAACAGATCTGGGATTATACACTGGTTCGCAGTTTTCAAACCGATAGCCATCATACCATTCTCTGATTTCTGTCATGTCCATATGGTATTTCTCACATAACATCTTTACTTCTGTTCCTGTAAAACCTGCAAACTCTGCCAGTGGCCCTGCATAAATCATGGAAAACTCATCAAACATATTTAATGCAGAATGCGTTCCATATTTCTTGACCGGCAGGATTCCGGTCATATAAGCCAGGTGGATATAAGATTTATCCTTGAGGAAATCTCTCAGAAAATCAAGGTATTGTTCCTGTGCTTCTTTATCCGATTTGTATTCTCTGAAAATGCAGTCCCACTCGTCTATGATGATCACAAACGGGCATCCTGTCTGCTGATAGACATCCTGCATACTTTCAGCAAGATCTTCTTCCTCAAAATATTCAACGTTCGGATATTCCTGCTTTAAATCGCGCATCAGAATCCGGTTTAACCGCAGGATCATTTTCTCCACTGTTTTGCTGCGGCTTAGAAATTCCTGCATATTGATAAAGAAAACATTGTATTTATTGAGATATTTTTCAAAAGACGGATCTTCTTTTATCTTAAATCCATCAAACAATTTATCCGACTGGCATCCTCTGCTGTAATATGCCGCCAGCATATTTGCAGCTATGGATTTTCCGAAGCGTCTTGGTCTGCTTACGCAAACGTTCTGTTGCATGGTGTTAAAAACACGGTTGGTATAGAGGATTAATTCTGTTTTATCTACATAAATCTCAGAGTTGATCGCTTTATAAAATTTATCATTACCCGGATTTAAATACACACCCATTTTGCACACCCGCTTTCTCAATCAGATATCATTTTAATATAATTCAGATCTTATCTTTATCGAATCTATCTTAACATGAATTTTTTTATTGTTCCAGCAGTTTTTCGCCGCAGGCTGCGCCGACAGATGTGCCAATGAATGGAATTAATATTCCATAAAATACATTTATATTCATCTTTCCTCCTTAAATAATACATGCAAAATATGAGTGATTTATAGCACTCCTCTAAAAATAATGTATTCTCTGTCAAGAATCTTTTTACTTCTAATTATTATCAGCTTATGCTATATGGTCATATTTGTTTTTAGTTAGTTTTATCTAACTTCTTTTAGTATAACAGATTCTTCCTAAAATAAAAAGAGCATACAGAACTTTTTCTCAAATTCTGTATACCCCTGTTGCTGTTCACGCGATACTATCCCGCGAGATGTTTTAGCATGAATATGCCAAAATCCCATGAACACTGTTTTATATTGTTATTCTGCAAGTTTTATCGCTATGTCCCATAATCCAACTGATATACTCCCATCATTTACTTAATATAGAAAATACCCACACCGCGATTCCCAGAATAACCAGGATCACGCCCGTTACCCTGTTCAGGGTTTTTGGTGTTGCTTTATTGGCAAATACTGCTGCGATCCTTGCCCAGATAAGTGTGAATGTAACACATAAGATCCAGATGGTCCAGTCCGGGGTTCCGCCGATAGCAAAATGCGAAAGGGCTCCTGTTAATGCAGTAAATGTCATGATGAATACGCTGGTTCCTACTGCTGTTTTCAGTTCATATCCGAGAACTGACGTAAGAATCAGAAGCATCATCATTCCACCGCCTGCACCGACGAATCCGCAGATAAATCCGATGATACATCCGCAGATCACCGACTGGATGGCTCTCTTTTTCGGAGATACTGCTTCCATGGATTCTTTGGTAGTCATGACTGGTTTTACAATGAATTTAATTCCAAGGATAAAGGTCATAAATACAGAGAAATTTCCCATGGTTCTTGACGGTACAAGGCTGGAAATGTAACTTCCCACTACTGTAAAGATCAGAACGGTTACCATCATGATAAGGCCATTTTTTACATCAAGGTTTTTGTTTTTCTTATAAGTATAGGCAGACACTGCACTTGCCAGTACGTCTGAGGAAAGTGCGATCCCGACTGCCATGTAGGGATCAATCCCCAGAAAAGTGATGAGCATCGGACTGATAACTGCCGCCGCACTCATTCCCGCAAATCCCGTTCCAAGACCTGCTCCCATTCCTGCAAAAAATGTGACAAGTATTACTAAAAATAAATTCATGTTTACTTCTTACTTCCTTTCTGAAAAAATGCTTGCTTACTATAATATCTGACTCAGCGTTTTCATTAGTTTCTTCATCTCGATCGGCTTCGCGATATGTCCGTTCATACCCGCATTTTTCGAAGCCTGTATATCCTCTGCAAAAGCATTGGCAGTCATTGCAAAAATTGGAATCGTTTTGGCATCCGGCCTGTCAAGGTGGCGGATTTTTCTGGTGGCAGTAAATCCATCCATGACAGGCATCATCAGATCCATGAGGATCAGGTCAAAAGTTCCCGGAGGGTTCTTTGAAAAGAGTTCCAGTGCCTGCGCCCCGTCCCCTGCCTCTGTGACTTCCATGTGTTCGTCTTCAAGGAGATAGTGAGCGATTTCCATATTCAGTTCATTGTCTTCTACTACAAGAACTTTCAGACCTGTCAAGTCATAGGAAATCTCTATGTCTGGTCCTGATGGAAGTTTCGGACGTTTTGCTTTCGGGAATGTAAGTGTAATTTCTACCTGTGTCCCTGCATTGATCTTACTGTCTACGTCAATGGTTCCGCCCATTCTTTTTACCAGGATTTTTACGATCGGCATTCCCAGTCCGTTTCCCTGATAGAAGCTTCTGGCATCATATTTTTCCTGTGCAAAAGGATCAAACATTTTTTCCATGAATTCTTCGCTCATTCCGATACCGTTATCTGTAATGCGTACCATAAACCGGACTTTTCCGTCTTTCAGCTAGTTTTCTTCTACCCGTCACCATACGGAGCCGCCGATCCGGTTGTATTTGATCGCGTTTGTTATAACATTGATAAAAATCTGTTTTACATAGAGGGGACTTCCGATCACATACGGATTCTGGATTTCAAGATAGCTGATTTGGTCATCGTAGCTGATCTTGATCCCGCCCGGGATGGATGCGGAAATAGCAAGTGTGTATCTGTCTTCGTCTTTTTTGTAAAGCAGTGCCGCTTCTGCATTGAAATACAGAGTGATCGCTTCCATCAGGTTATCGATGGCTCGCTGCACTTCCGCGGTCTGCTCAAAGAATTGCATCTGTTCATTGAGAAATTCACATACGTTTTCTATTGTCTGAGTATTATTTGTGTTCTGATTCATACGTCTTCCCCGATTTTATTCTAGTTCATTATCTGCTAATTCCGCAAGACAGATAAAAGTTTTGTTTTTTTCCGTTTAATACCACTTCTGTCAATTCATCTCCCTGGTAACTGAGTTTCAGGGAAAAGAATGGTGCATCTTCTCTGATCAGTTTATTAAAGATACGGTCGCCAGGCCACATGTTGAGATCTCCCAGCTTTTCTTTTGGAACCCATTCCAGTTTGCCCTCGTCGCATTCTTTCTGTGTTCCGGTAAATTCATCGGAAGTATACAGGCACATGTATTCGGTTCCATAACCCTCCTGTGTGAATGTGACGATTCCTCTGAATTTCCAGGAAGTAAGCTGGTAACCGGTTTCTTCGTAAACTTCTCTGCAGAGGCATTCTTCCGGACTTTCACCCTCTTCGAAATGTCCACCTACGCCGATCCATTTGTCTTTATTTATGTCATTTTTCTTTGATATTCTGTGAAGCATAAGATAACTGCCGTCTTTTTCCAGATAGCAGTGCGTGGTTAATACGCTTTTTGTTTTGTCTTGCATGGATTACCTCGTTATTATTGGTCTTCTGTCATATTCGCAATATTATGTTAATTATAGCAAATGTATTTCGGTTATACCATAGTTCTTTATATAAAATCTGTGTATCCCGGGCAAAAAAAATCTGGAAAATCAGGTTTCCGTATGTCCTGATTTTCCAGAGATTGGTTTTAACAGCAGAAATAAATATTCTCATGTAAACTGCATTTCGGATTGAATCCTGCATAGCAGTAAGGGCAACTGCCTTTTTTGTATTCCTGAAGTGTGAGTTTCCTGCCGCAGTTTCCGCATAAAACGGGATAAGTTTCTTCCGGTGTTGTTGCGGCAAATGGATGGTCTTCCAGTTCATCGTGACAGGAATAGCATGCATAATATCTTCTGCATTTTGCGCAGAGCAGTGCAGCTATGTCAAGTTGTGTGTGATAATGTGTACATCGTCCCGCTTTATCGAGTCCGATTCCATGAATCTTTATGTTTTCCTGCTTTGACAGGTTGTCCTTCAGCGGGCTATTCTTTGGCTGCTTACTGTTATCAGCGGTTTCCTGCATTGTTGATTCCTTTTTTGATCGGAATCGCGATCAGGACTGCGAGAACTGTGATCACAATGTCTTTTGGGATAAATGCAGTTAAGGAATATACTGCGATTGCCGGAATGCTCATGGAACCTCCGACAAAATGCCACTGTAAACCACCGATGGTTTCTACGATCAGAAGTCCGATGGCTCCTAACAGAACGTAAACCAGTGTTGCGGTAGTTCCAAGTCTGGAACCAAGTACTGCTCCTACAAGTGCTACGCCAAATACCTAGATGGTGATCGGTACTCCTGTCGGCATTGGCAGTGAAATCGGTGATATTACTGCAAGGACTGCTGCAAACATTCCAACCAGTACCATTTCTCTGGTTGTGAATTTTCTTTCTGTTGCAGGGCTTTTTGCATAAGACTGACTCATAATGATACTCTCCTCTTTCCCTGTGATGGTTTGTTATGACTTTCTTTTTATATCATAACCGGGGAGGATTGTCAACTTTTATATAAATCATGGTTTACGTTTGTATTTGTAAACCATTTCTGTTTTATAAATTTCTAATCACTACAGCAATCATTATCAGGCACATGCACTGTTCCGCCAGGCGTTTTGACATGTATGGGCCAATCACGCAGAATGCGGATGTTTCCAAAACTTTTTAATTTTTACAGTACATAATAATGCGGAATGATATCTTCGTAATGTCCATCCGGCATTCTGAATCCCTGTGGAATTACGCCTAATTTTGTGAAACCGATTCTTTCATATAAATGTAATGCGTGAGTGTTATTTGCAACGACTGCGTTGAACTGCATGACTCGGAAGCCTTTTTCCTTTGCTTTTGCGAGGCAGTCAAGAACCAGTTTTTCCCCGATATGTTCGCCACGGATGTCTCTTCGTACTGCGTAGCTGGCGTTGCAGATGTGGCCGCATCTTCCTACGTTGTTCGGATGCAGGATGTAGAGACCGACAATTTCATTGTTGTCGGCGTTTACTGCAATTCCGGTATATGTCTGTTCTTTGAAAAATGCGTCGCCTGTTTCTTCTGTTAAGTTTTCTTCCTGCGGGAATGCTATACCGTCTTCTACTACCTGATTCCATATTGTAATGGCTGCTGTTGCATCTTCTGACTGATATTCTCTGATTACAATATTCATTGCTTTGTATCCTCCGTTTTTAATTGAATTTCTTTTGATAATATGTCATTTATTTTTTATATCATTTTCCCAACAGTTAACTTGTCACTTCGAAACCTAAACTTCTTTGCACACATCCACCCATCCGTTTGCTTCTGCTACCTGTTCCAGTTCCGGAATAGTGAGCTTTACTGCACTGTGGTCGTTTCCGGCTGCCGGGTATACAGTATCGAATTGTTTCAGACTTTCGTCAAAATAAACTTCGATTCCGTCGTTAATCCCAAACGGGCATACGCCGCCCGGGGCGTGGCCGATCACTGCTTCTACATCATCAAATGGGATCATTTTTGCTTTTATGTGGAAAGTATCTTTATATTTTCGGTTGTCTACTCTGGCTGTTCCCTCTGTTAAGATCAGGATTGCTTTGTCTCCCTGCAGAAAGGACATGGTCTTTGCGATCATGCCGGGTTCTACGTGGAGGGCGGCTGCGGCTTCTGTTACTGTGGCAGTGGAGGCTTCCAGTTCGATCACATGGTCAAGGAAGCCTTTTTCTTCCAGATATTTTTCAGCTTTTTCTAAGGACATTTTTCGTTTCCTCCTTAAGTTACATCTTCTATGATATTTATCACGTTGTATTATCCACCAACAGATTATAAAATTATAAGCTTATACACATATTCTACATCGTTATATACTTCCTGTCAGATAGATAAAATCATCCGCTTCGTCACTTATTTCATTTAGTAAAAAATACGGCTGTAGTGCTCCCAGAAATAATAAATATTATCTGTGTCCCAGTTCCCAGAATGCCACTGCACTTGCGGCAGCTACGTTCAGAGAATCTACTCCATGAGACATCGGTATCTTTACTGTATAATCGCAGTCTACGATGGTCTGTGATGCGAGGCCGTCTCCCTCGGTTCCGAGAATGACTGCCAGTTTTTCTTCTGACTGGAGTGCCTGGTCATCGATTCCTACGGAGTCATCACGCAGGGCCATTGCGGCTGTTTTGAATCCGAGCTTTCTCAGCGTCTGCATTCCCTCTTGCGGCCAGGAGGACTTTTTATCAAAATATGTCCATGGAATCTGGAATACAGTTCCCATACTGACTCTGGCTGCACGACGGTAAAGTGGGTCGCTGCATCCGCAGGTTAAGAGCACTGCATCCATATGGAGTGCTGCCGCTGAGCGGAAAATGGCTCCGATGTTTGTAGGGTTTACCACATTCTCAAGCACTGCTATGCGGCTGGCATTTCTACATATTTCTTCTACGGATGGCAGAGGATTTCTACGCATTGCGCAGAGCATTCCGCGCGTAAGGGCAAATCCGGTAAGTTTGACCAGGAGTTCGTATTCTGCAGTGTAAACCGGGACTTCTGGAAAACGCTGCAACAGTTCCTTGGCTTCCCCCTCCAGGTCTTTGTGTTCTACCAGAAAAGAAATTGGCTGATATCCGGCGTTCAGGGCTCGTTCAATTACTTTCGGGCTTTCCGCAATGAAAATTCCCGGTTCTGGTTCGTAGTATCTTAAAAGCTGCACCTCGGATGTTCTGGCATATACATCCAGTTCCGATGCAGCGAAATCTTTTATTTCATTAAACATAAAAAATAAAACCTCCAAACTGAGTAATCTTATCTTACATCAGTTTGGAAGTTTGTACAAGAATTGTCTCTATAATATTATTTCTTCTATATTAATTATAGAAACGTTTTTATCATTATTTATCGGAGTTTTATCATGTTTTGTATTGTGGCTCTGTTTTTATATTCCGCCAATCATTCAGCAAAAAATTTTCAAGCAGAAAAATCATCCGCTTCGCTATTTGGTTAAATTTGTGACCATCTGTTATTCGTTTGCAAATTTACCAGTAAATTTCCATATCAAATCCGGTTCTTCCGGGAGGTATGTTACGTTTGGCCGCCAGGTTCCGATCACTTTGTCTTCGGAATTTACCCATAAGCAGTATTCTTCTCTGTAAGAAGTCGGAATTTTCTTCGAGAGGATGGCCTCTCTTAGATTCGCTGCAATTTTTTCTCTTATCGGTAATGTTTTTATCGGTTTGAGTCCCAGCATTCTTTATTTACTCCTCTCTTCGAAATCCCAGAATCCAGTTCCTGTTTCGGGATCGTATTTGCGGCGGATGGTTCCGCCTGTTACGGGGTGGAGTTCGATTTCTGCTGTGTACAGTACAGTGATCGATTTCATATGACCGGCTGCTATGCAGTGTTTTTCGCCGTCTTTGTAGGAGAAAACTGCGTGGGTGTGGTGGTAGTATGTATCGTTTTCGTCTGTGACCACATTGCCGTTCAGGGAGGCGAGTTCAAGCATTCCGGAAATGTGCTGTTCTTCGAAGCTGCCTGTCTCCGGGATGAATGTCTGGATTTCAGCGTCCTTACATCCGCCGATGCCGGAAAAAGTCGCTGACTTGATGTTTTCTTTTTTGCATATTTCGAGGATTGTGCTGATGATCTCGTCATCGCGGTCCATTCTTATGTAATAGCATTCGCCGAATTTTCTGTAGTCCATTATTTGTCTCCGTTTAGTTGTTGCTTTTGAATAAATGATTGCTTAACAGGGATATTATATTCTTGTTTCCAGATGATAGCAACCTCAAAAAAATCTTTCGTTGGACATTTTATACTTCCGCAACCACCCTGCACGGAAGTCCGGTCATGTCGGCGTAGTTCATTGGGTAGGTGTTGGCGGTGAAGTATTCTGTCTGTTGTGCCAGGTTTTTGAGGTTGCAGAGGTTTTCTATGATGAATGTGCCTCTGTCTGCGCAGTACTGGTCTTTTGGGGTGTGTTCTTTTCCGCGGCGGACGCCGGCGAAGTCGATGCCGATCATGGAGATTTTTTTCTCCAGTAATGCATCGATCAGATCCTTGGAAAGCTGTGGATGTTCGGAGAAGTAGGGTTTGGTTCCGTAGCCCTCTTTTTCTATAAAACCGGTGTAGAAAGCTACGAACATATCTTTTTCTACTTTTGACAGGTCAATATCTGTGATTTCGATGTCTCTTTCTGTTATGTTGCTTACATCGAATATGATTCCTTTTCGTCGGGTATATTCCAGTGGGAATTCTTTGTTCATAACGTCAAAATGTGTTCCGAGGTGGCCTACAAGCGCTTTCTTTTCGTTTCCCTGCGCGTCCTTTACCATCTTTGGTGTAATCTTTAAGGTGATATCAATTAGCATCTTCTTTTCCTCCTGCCTTATTCTTTTTCCCGAAATTGTCTGGGGGATACTCCAGTTTCATTTCGGAATTTCTGGTCAAAATAGCTTTGGCTTCTAAATCCGGTTTCGTATGCGATTTCCGTTATTGTTTTGTCCGTTTTCAACAACAATTCCATACTATATTTCAAACGCAACCGAGTTAAATATTTAAACAATGGCTGTCCTGTTACTTTCTGAAAAAAACGTGAGCATTCGCTGCGGCTTAAGTGTACCTCTGCAGCAATTTCTTCTAATGAAATCTTTCTTTTGTAATTTTCGTTCAGATATTCAAGAATTTTCTGCAGACGCTGATTTCCATCTGGAATCTTTTTCTTTATCGTCTGTCTGGGTAAAAATTTCAACAGCTCATCCCATATAAGAAAAAGATCTGCAAGAATCTGCAAATCTCTTTTCTTGGGATGTTCAGATATTTTCCCACAACATTCTGCCAGTAAGTTTCTAATATTTTCTGTTTCTTCTGACTTTTCAAAGACCAAAAATGGAAGCTGATTTTTCTGGATCACTGGTTCCATAAAACGGCGATACATTTCACTTCCCTCCAGACCAAATAAAGTAACTGGAATATTCAATGATATGTATTCTCCATTGCAGTCATCTGAAAAAGCTGAATGTACCTGCTGTGCGTTAATAAAAAGTCCCGCTCCCGCTTCTAGGATAATTACACTATCCAATATTCGGAACTGTACTGAATTCTTTGTAACATAAGAAAACTGAACTCCTGTATGCCAATGCCAGTCAATCAGCTGGTATGTAGCATCTGAAAATTTCTGTATAAAAATCTCCAGTGGAAATTCTGTAATTTCAGGTTCAACCACTGCATGTAGGCCGTCCTTTAATCTCAATTTCTTGGCTGCTGTTACCTTTTTCTCATTCTCCACGTTTATACTTCAATAAATATAATATATTTGCAGATATTTATATATCTATTATAGAAACATCCACGATATAATACAAGTTAAAGTTCTGGTCGATGAGGTCCTGGTCTTCTTTTCTTGCCATGATATAGTATGGAGTCTGTCCGAAATTCTCGATGGTCTGCTCATCTTCCGGTGTTCGGATGTAGCTGTTGACCAGAGCGTCTACTTCGTCGTTGACCAGGGCATTGGTGAGTTCTGTAGGTGTTTCATAGTAGATGATATCGCAGGTGAATCCTTTTTCTTTTGTAAATTCTATGAAGCTGTCATTATAGGTGTGGCGCTGGAGCAGGTCTATTCTGAGTCCATTGTATGTGGAATAGTCTCCTGCTACTACTTTTTTGTTTCCGACTTTTACGTTCATGCAGGTTGTGGATGTGATAGCCGGGTGGGTGGAAATTGCAAATTCTTTTTCACGTTCTGGTGTGAGTTTTGCGGCTGTGTAGATGTCCAGTTCTCCGTTGCGTAGCATTTCTTCGCATTCCTGTGTGGATTCACCTTTTCCGTAGCTTTCACTCATCAGTGGCTGGGCGCCTTGAGCGAGACCGTTGAAGATGGCTACTGCTACGATGGCGAGGTTTGCTACGACTCCATAGGACTCCTACATTTCCTGCAATTCCGAGGATCAAGAAGTTGAATACGATGGCTGTTACACCGGAGGACATTTCGCCTACAAAGGCGGAAACGCCGAGCTGACAACAGGAAATCAGATGGCTGAATGACGGCTTTTTCCAGCGGAATCCTACATGGTTTTTATGGCTTCTGTAGTGGGTGGTGCAGATTGCCATGGTAACGGTCGGGCAAACGGCGGTTGCCAGTGCAGCACCGGAAAATCCCAGGCCTGCCGGGAACATGAATATATAATCGAATACAATGTTAAACATGCTTCCGCATATGGAACCGATCATTGCGGTAGACGGTGCACCGTCGTTTCTTGCAATGCAGTGAATGTATAGTTGGACATGAAAAATGGAGTTGCTATGAGGATGATCCTCAGGTAGTTTCGTCCAAGTTTGATAAGTCCTGCATCTGCGCCGAGCAGTGCCAGTGCTTTGTCCGGGATGAAGATTCCGATCAGCATGAATGGGATGGCGGCCAGAATACACCAGGTTACTGACTGTACGAAATAATGGTCTGTGTTTTCTCCTTTTGCCTTGTTTATGGCATATCTGGTGGCAGAGCCGATTCCGATCATGGAACCGATGGCATAGATCAGGCCATATACGGGCAAGATCAGGTTGAGAACTGCCAGTCCGTCGGCGCCGGAGTATACAGATATGAAAAATGTGTCTGCCAGAACGTAGATGGAAATTACGTTCATTCATTATTTTTTGCTCCTATATAAATTGTAAAATCCAGTATACCATCGGCAACGTCACGATTGAACAGACTGTTGTCACCAAAATTCCACCCATGGCGTAATCACCATCTGTGCCATATGCATTTGCCATCATAACTACCGAAGACATCACCGGCATGGCAGATGTAAGTGTCATGGTCATGCGGATCTCAGCTGATATTGGTAGCAGTCCCAGGATCAGATAAAAGATTACCGGAAAAATCAGCATTTTAATCGCTACGATTCCATAGTAATCCAGCTTGCAGATATATTTTTTTACATCCATGCAGGCAAATACTCCGCCAAGGTAGATCATCGCCAGAGGAGTTGCTGTTACTCCGATTTTTGAAAATGCAGTGTTTAGAATTCCCGGTAATTGAATTCCTGTGAGGATAAAAATCAATGCGATCACAATAGCAACTGTTACAGGATTAATCAGCTTTCTGAAGTCGAAATTACTATGTTTACCTGATATTTCGTTTATTTCTGACTGCCCGGCAGCTATACTCTTTCTACCAGATGCAGGTTGTCCGCATGGTGACTGAATTTCGGAAACTTTTTCCACTCTTTCCCCTGCTTTTGAAGTAAGTCTTACTCCAACTGTCCACAACATCAGCTGATCGATCATTGTAAATACAGAAATATAGAGCATTCCTCGTTCCGGAAAAATACTGGTTACAATAGGAATTCCCATAAATCCGATATTCCCAAACGCACTCATGGCAGAATACAGCTGCTGATGGTCTCCCTGCAAACGAAACAGTTTCCCGGACAGAAAGCTTAATCCAAACAGACAGATATACATAAAGAACGCAATCCCAAGAATGGATAAGGAGTGAAAAAGCATCTCCTTATCCACTCCGTTAACCGTGTTTGTAAAGATCATAACCGGCAGAGCCAGCTTGATCACCAGTCTGGAAACAACTTCCATGTTCTCTCTGTTCAGTGCCTTCGTGCGGATCAGAATGATACCTGCAAGGATATAGATCACGAACATTCCCAGCTGGTTGATCAGAATAGACAGTGTACTCATCAGTCAATTCTCAGGATCACGCTCAGGATTCTCCTTGCACTGAGACGGATCTCCTCTTCACTAATAAAGCCTTTTTCGTAAGCTTCTTTTACACGTTCCGGATATCCTGCTGCCATCTTGATATCGTTTCCTGCTTTTGTCTCACGGTAGTGTTCTCCGAATGTCCACCAGTCTGTTGTTACCAGTCCGTCGAATCCCCATTCATCGCGTAGAATGCCTGTCAGGAGTTCTTTGTGTTCGGAAGTATGGATACCATTGAGCAGATTATAAGAAGACATAATGGCTGTCTCTTATACACATCTCCGAGCCCACGAGAC